>NZ_JBOY01000108.1:0-12716 GCF_000647775.1 Pseudomonas sp. RL
CGGCCAGTCATGGGCCAGAAGCCGCGCCATGTCCGCCGGCTGCAGCGGCGGCGCGGCGCGGCCATGCCGCTCGGCGGCCTGGCGGGTGTAGTGGTCGAACAGCAGGGGAATGTCCTCGCGCCGCGCGCGCAGCGGCGGCACTTCGATTTCCGCCACGTTCAGGCGATAGAGCAGATCCTCGCGGAAGCGGCCGGCGCGCACCTCGTCGTGCAGGTCCGGCTTGGCGGCGCTGATCACCCGCACGTCGACGCGGATGCTGCGGTTGGAACCCAGGCGCTCCAGGCTCTGCTCCTGGATCACGCGCAGCAGCTTGACCTGCTGGGCCAGCGGCATGCTCTCGATCTCGTCGAGGAACAGGCTGCCGCCGTCGGCGTGCTCGATGCGCCCGATGCGCTTGCCCTGCGCGCCGGTGAAGGCGCCGCTCTCATGGCCGAACAGCTCGCTCTCGAAAATGCTTTCCGGAATCGCCGCGCAGTTGAGGGCGACGAACTCACGCCCGGCGCGCGGGCTGAAATCGTGCAGGCTGCGCGCCACCAATTCCTTGCCGCTGCCGGTCTCGCCGCGGATCAGCACGTTGACTGGCGCGCCGGCCAGCTCCAGCACCTGCTGGCGCAATTGCACCATGGCCGGCGAGGCGCCCAGCAGCAGGCTATCCAGCTGCCCCTTGCGGGCCACCTGGGCGCGCAACTGGCGGTTCTCCATCACCAGCCGACGGGTATCCAGGGCGCGGCGCACGCTGTCCAGCAGGCGCTCGGGACTGAACGGCTTCTCGATGAAGTCGTAGGCGCCGCGCTGCATGGCCTGCACCGCCATGCTCACGTCGCCGTGGCCGGTGACCAGGATCAGCGGCAGCTCTCGGTCGATGTCCGCCAGGCGCTCAAGCAGCTGCAGGCCGTCGCAGCCGGGCATGCGCACATCGCTGACCAGCACACCGGAAAAGTCGCGACCCAGCAGCGGCAGCGCCTCGGCGACCCCGGCGCAGACGCGCACGCTGACCCCGGACAGTTCCAGCCACTGGCGCACCGCCTGGCGGATGGCCGCCTCGTCGTCGATGAACAGTACTTCGGTGCTCATGCCCGTTGCCTCTCCGTCATGCCGATATGCTCCACCGCCGGCAGCCGCAGGGTGAAGATGGCGCCTTGCGCCGCGTTGGCAGCCTGCAGGCTGCCGCCCAGGTCACGCAGGATGCCATAGGAAATCGCCAGCCCCAGCCCCAGCCCCTCGCCCACCGGCTTGGTGGTGAAGAAGGGATCGAACAGGTGGGGCAGATGCTGCGGATCGATGCCGCCGCCGTTGTCGGCCACCGACAGCGCCCAGCTCTCCCCGTCGCGGCGCGTGCCGATGGCCAGGCAGGGCGCAGGCTGGTCGGCGCAGGCGTCCAGGGCGTTGTCCAGCAGGTTGACCAGCACCTGCTCGACGCGGATCGCCTCGCCCAGCACTTCGGCGCGCGGGTCCACCGCCAGCTCCACGCGCACCGCCGATCCCCGCAGGCGCGGCGCCAGCAGCTGCAGCGCGCGCTCCACCACCGGCGCCAGACGCACCTGTTCGCGCAGCCCGCCGGGACTGTTGCGGGCGAAGGTCTTCAGGTGGCCGGTCAGCGCGCTCATGCGCGCCACCAACGCGTCGACCTGCTCCAGCGCTTCCGCCATGTCGGCGGCGCGACCGCTGCGCTGCAGCAGCTGCAGGCTACCCAGCTGCATGCGCAGCGCGGTCAGCGGCTGGTTCAGCTCGTGGGCCAGGGCGGCGGACATCTGCCCGAGCGCGGCCAGCTTGGCGGCCTGCACCAGGCCCTCCTGGGTGCGGCGCAGCTCCTCGGTGCGCTCGACCACCAGCCGCTCCAGCTCGGCGCGGCTGCGCCGCAGCAGCTGGCGGTTGCGCCGGCGCTGCAGCCCGTAGAGGGCGCCGAAGGCCAGCGTCATCCACAGGGCGGCGGCGATCAGCCGGTAGGCCAGCACCGTGTCGGCGACCACCGCGGGGTCCTGCAGCAGGTGCAGGGTCCAGTCCTCGGTGGGCAGCGCCTGGTGCTGCCAGAAATAGTCGCGCGGACCGTCCGGCCCGTGCAGGCGACGCAGCTCACCGTCGTCAAAGGCGAGCCGCGTCTCGCTGGGCAGGGCACGCAGGTTCTGTTCGGCGTACTTGCGCTCGGCCAGCAGGCGCGCGCGTTGTTCGCCGCTCAGCGGTTGCAGGTGGCCGAAGCGCCAGGCGGGCCGGTTGCTGAGGATCACCACGCCGTGGTCGTCGCTGATCAGCAGGGTGCCGTGCTGGCCCACCCAGTCGCGCTGCAGCTCCTCGAGCTCCAGCTTGACCACCAGCACGCCGAGCGGCTCGCCATCCTCGACCCGCCGCGAGAAGAAGTAGCCGGGAATGCCGGTGGTGACGCCCACCGCGAAATAGCGCCCGGCGCCCTGCTCCAGTGCGTTGCTGAAATACGGGCGGAACCGGTAGTCGTGGCCGACGAAGCTGCTCGGCTCGTTCCAGTTGCTGGCGGCCAGCGTCTGGCCGTGGCGGTCCAGCACATAGAGCACGCTGGAGCCGGCCGCCTGGTTGAGGCGCTCCAGCCGCTCGTTGAGGGCCTGGCGCAGCGCCGGGTTGTGCGGATCGCGCAGCAGGCGGTGCACGGCGGTGTCCTCGGCGAGCAGCGCCGGCAAGGCGCGAAAGCGCTCCACCAGGGTGTGCAGATTCTGCCGGTACAGCTCCAGCTGCGCGCGCCCTTCCAGGCTGCGGGCTTCCCAGGCGCTGCGCTCGCCCAGCCGGCCGGCCAGCCAGACGCACAGCAGGCCGCCACAGAGGATCAGCAGGACGTGGAACAGGACGGAACGGCGCAGACGGGGCACGACGCGACTCGGCAGGCGAACGGGATCGGCATGGTATGCCAGGCGGCGCGCGCGTGCAGCACGCCTCCATCGGGTCGCACGGGGCCCGTTTGTTGTAGGAGCGGCTTCAGCCGCCGGCTTTCGCCCATGACCGCACGACAAGCATCGCGGCTGAAGCCGCTCCTACGGCCGCTCCTACCGGTTCGGTGCCTCAGACGTACAGGTCGGCGCGGCTCCAGGGCAACCTGTGCGAACCGTCGGCCAGCGGCCGCACGGCGAGGATCTGGTGCAGGTTGATCCAGTTGTGGCGGAAGCCGTAGGCGCAACCGGCGAGGTACAGGCGCCAGATGCGCAGGGTCTTCTCGTCGACCAGCCGCGCGGCTTCCGCCAGCCGCGCCTCGAGGTTGCCGCTCCAGAACTCCAGGGTACGCGCGTAGTGCAGGCGCAGGCTTTCCACGTCCACCACATCCAGCCCCTGCTCGCTCATCTGCGCGATGGCGGTGGACAGGTGCGGCAGTTCGCCGTGGGGGAACACGTAGCGTCCGATGAACTCGCCGGCGCCGCGGCCGACCGGCCGGCCATCCGGATAGCGCGAGGTGATGCCGTGGTTGAGCACCAGGCCGCCCGGCTTCACCGCGTCGAACAGGTGGCGGAAGTACAGCCCCAGGTTGGCGTGGCCGACGTGCTCGAACATGCCGACGCTGACCACCTTGTCGAAGCGCCCGTCCCCGGGCAGGTCGCGGTAGTCCATCAGCTCCAGGCTCACGCGATCCGCCAGACCCTCGGCGTCGACCCGCTCGCGGGCCAGCGCCAGCTGCTGGCGACTCAGGGTGATGCCGGTGACCTGGACGCCGTACTCCCGGGCGGCGAAGCGCGCCAGGCCGCCCCAGCCGCAGCCGACATCCAGCAGTCGCTCGCCCGGCTGCAGGCGCAGCTTGCGGCACAGGTGATCGAGCTTGGCGCGCTGCGCCGTGGCCAGGTCTTCCGTGCCGGTCGGGAAATAGGCGCAGGAGTAGACCATCTCCGGATCGAGCCACAGGGCGTAGAAGGCGTTGGACAGGTCGTAGTGGTAGGCGATGGCCTCGGCGTCGGTCTGCCGGTCATGGGCCACGCGCGCCTCCGGCGCGGTGCTGTCGGCCACCCCCATGGCAGCGCTGAGCTGGTCGGCCAGGGCAATGACATCGGGCAGCGGCCCCTGCAGGTCCAGGCCGCCGTCGATATAGGCGCCGGCCAGGGCGTCCAGGCGCGGGCTCGCCAGCAGGGCGAGCAGCGCCGGATCCTTGATGTCCAGGGTCACGCGCGGGTCCGGGCCGAGCTCCAGTTGCTGGCCATCCCAGAGCCGCAGACGCAGCGGCAGGCGCAGCGCGCGCAAGGCCGGGGGGAGAGTCGCCTGCATGTTCCAGTTCCTCCGTTGGGGGTCTGGAACTCAAGCGTAGACCAGCGCGGCGGCGCGCCGCCGCGCGGGTTTACAGGCTGGCGGCGGGCCGGGCCGGCTGGCCGCCCTCCTTCGCCGCCTCGCCCAGGGTGCGCAGCAGCTGCCAGAGCCAGGCCGGCATGTCGTCCGGATCCAGGCTGTCGAGCAGGTTCTTGATCGCCAGGCCCAGGTCGGTGTCGCCCTCGATCACCAGGCGCCGGCGGAAGAACAGTGTGTCCGGATCTTCCTGGCGGCTGGCCAGCAGCAGGAATTCCTTCCATTGCCCGCGAATGCACACGTCGGCGCTGTCGCCACGCACCAGCCGCAACCCGCCCGGGGTGCGGGTAATGTTCCAGGCCAGGCCCAGGTCGCTGACCTCCAGGCGCAGCCAGCGGCCGTCGAGCAGGTCGAAGGCGCCGTCAGCCAGCGGCGCGGCGAAGATGCGCGCCACCGCACGCTCCAGCACCTGTTTCTGGATCGCGAAGGGCACGTGGCGGCTCAGCGGCAGCAGGGGTTCGCCGACCTTCAGGGCCAGGCGCGCCAGTTTCGGGCTCAGGGTCAGCACAGGCCCACCTCCTCGGCGCGCAGCATGCCGGGCTGGCCGTACCAGTAGCCGTTGCAGCCGTCGATGGCCAGCGGCGGCAGGGCGCCGCCACGCACCGCGTCGAAGCCGCGAATGATCTCCGCCATGCCCTCGGCGCGCGGGCTCAGGCGCAGGATGTCGACGCCGCTGTCGCGCAGCTGCGGGTATTCGGCGAGCAGGTTGCAGACCCTGGCCGACATGGTCTGGATGCCGTTGATGGTGAACATCGCCTCGCCCTCCTGGCTGAGCAGCGGAATGCCTTCGGGGTAGTTCTGGCAGACGAACTCGCAGTCGTCCTTGGGGCGGTTCTCGGCGCGGGCGGTGAAGCAGCGCGCCGAGTAGGCCAGCGGCAGGTGTCCGTAGGCGAACAGCTCCACTTCCGGACGCGGCACGCCCAGCGTATCCAGCTGCTGCAGGCTGTCGCGCACCAGCGCGCCGGAGACTTCCACCGGCGGGCACCAGCGGCGCATGCCCAGGTCGATCAGCTCGGCCAGCGCGTGGCCGTTGTAGATGTTCAGGGCCGGTCCGGCGACGAACGGCAGGCGGTTTTCGCTGAGCATCTGCACCGCGCCGATGTCGTTGGCCTCCACCAGCAGCTCGCCGTTGTTGCACAGGCGGCGCAGGCTGGACAGCTCGCTGGCCGCCTCGATCAGGGTCAGGCCGGAGAGCACCAGTTCGGCCTGGCAGCCGGCCTCGCGCAGCTCGCGGGCCAGACCCAGCCAGCCGTCAAGGCTGAAGGCGCGGCGCTTGGAGCAGACGGTCTCGCCCAGGTAGATGATGTCCAGCGGCTGCTCGAGCATCTCGGCGTAGAAGTTCTGCAGTGTTTCGCGGGTCCAGTAGAACAGGACCGGTCCCAGGCTGAGTTTCATGCGGTTCTCCTCACTGCCAGGCACGGTGGTAGGCGCCCAGGGTTGTCTGGCTGCCCTCGGACAGCCCGCCCAGCGCGGCGCGCCAGCCGGACTGCACGGCGAAGTTCTTCGGCGCGCGCTTATAGGCATCCAGCGCCTCGCGCCAGACGTGAGTGACCTGCTCGACGTAGGCCGGGCTGCGCTGGCGGCCTTCGATCTTCACGGCGGCGATGCCGATCTCGGCGAGCTGCGGGATCAGGTCCAGGGTGTTCAGGCTGGTAGGTTCTTCCAGGGCGTGGAAGCGCTGGCCGTTGACCATGAAGCGGCCCTTGCACAGGGTCGGGTAGCCGGCGGCCTCGCCGTCGGCGTAGCGGTCGATGAGCACGCCGTTGAGGCGTGAGCTCAGGCCCTGGGCTTCCTGCTCCCAGCGCACCGCCTTGGCCGGCGAGCAGACGCCGCACAGGTTGGGCGATTCGCCGGTGATGTAGGACGACAGGTGGCAGCGGCCTTCGGCCATGATGCACAGGCTGCCGAAGGCGAACACCTCCAGCGGCACCGTGGTCTTCTCCGCCAGCGCCTTGACCTGCGCCAGCGACAGCACGCGCGGCAGCACCGCGCGCTTGATGCCGTAGCGCTGCTGGAACAGGGCCAGCGCCGCCGGGTTGGTGGCCGAGCCCTGCACCGAGAGGTGCAGGTTGAGGTTGGGGTGGCGCTTGCTGGCGTAGGCCAGCACGCCGGGGTCGGCGCAGATCAGCGCATCGACGCCCAGGTCGGCGGCGCGGTCCACCGCGGCCTGCCAGCGTTGCCAGCCGCCGGGCTGGGCGTAGGTGTTGACGGCGATGTACAGCTGGCGGCCTTCCTTGCGTATCAGCTGCAGGCCGGCATCCAGTTGCTTGTCGTCCAGGTTCAGGCCGGCGAAATGGCGGGCATTGGTGTCATCGCGAAAGCCGACATAGATCGCATCGGCACCCTGCCGCACCGCGGCCTTCAGGGCGGGCAGGCTGCCCGCCGGACAAACCAGTTGCATGGCAACACCTCAAGCGCAGTAAACCGACCGCACTTTAGGCGCATGTCGCGCAATCACCCTTGATGGTCGTCAATCAAACGGTGCCGAGGGTCTCAGGCCGGTTCGAGGACGGTCTGTTTCGCCAACGGCCAGTTCCAGTGCGGCGACGCGGGATCGCGCAAGCGCTCCACATGGCCGGCGATCCGCGCGATCAGGGCTTGGTCCGCCAGCGCATCGAGCCCGGCATAGGCGCGCCCCTGGTAGTCGCTGGCATCGGTCAGTACATCCGCAACCGAACGGCGCCGCGCGTAGACGTCGCGGATCCACAGGCACTCCTTGTCTTCCGAGCCGGAATAGCGCAGCGCATAGACAATGCCCAGGGCGGTGCCGAATTCGAGCATCGGCGTTGCAATCCCGTGGCGGGCGGCCAGTTCGATGTTGCCGAGGATCCGCTCCTTGCGCTGCAGCTTGCGGCGCGGATCACGGCCGACGCGCACACAGGTGTCCTTGAACGACTCCTCGCAACGCTTGAGGAAACGCTCGACGAAGGTGTCGATGTGCGTCTTCAGTGCCGGGTTGTGCGCCAGCATCGCCGGCTTGATCTCCTGCTCCAGCAGCCGACGCACCAGACGCCTGACCCGTTCGTCGCCCATGCCCTGGCCAATGGTGCGATAACCCAGCAGCGCCGAATACCAGCCGATGATCGCGTGGGTCCCGTTGAGCATCTTGTTCTTGATGGCCTGGATCTCGGCGATGTCGTCCACCGTGCGTACCTGGCGCAGGCGCTCGAGGATGGCGCTGCCGCGCTCGGCGTACAACGCCATCTCCGGCCCGCTGTGGAAGAGCACGATGTTCAGGGTTGCCAGCGCCCGATCCAGCTGCGCCGCCTCGCTGAGCAGCTCGACCAGCGACTCGACGCCCAGCGCGCCAGGCTGCCGGGGCAGCGTCTCGAAGCTGCCGCTCGGCACGGCGGCGGAGAAGCTGCCGACATTGATGCGCACCTGCTTGAGCAGCGCCTCCCGGGAGACCCGCGACACGATGCGGTTGACCACCGTCTCGGCGAAGGTCGTCGCCGCCAGCACCTTGCCCACCTCTTCGGCCGCCAGACGCTGCTCCAGCGCCCGGCCGACGCATCGCCGCACATAGGCCGCGCCGCCCACCTTGTTCAGGGCCACCAGCACGGTCAGCGGCCCGCGCCGCGCTCGCCGGCGCGCAATGAGGCCGTCGGCGATCAGCCCGGCCTGCTGGGCGATGGCGCCTTCCGGCAGGCTCAGGCCGACGATCTCGGCCTGTTCGTAAAGCGCGATCACGGCCGCCTGATTGTCCGCGGCGATCAGGCGCACCCGGTCGATGGTCTGTTCGAAGGCCTGATCCGGGTAATGCACGCTGTACTTGCCATAGGCGTTGACCAGGTCGCGCAGCAGTCGATTGTTGGTCACGCCGACGATCTCCGCCGGTCGGGTATAGCCATCCCAGTGGGCGAACAGCTGCGCCAGGTAGCCGCCACCGATGGCGCCGAAGCCGTGGATGGCGGCGACATGGTCGTTATGGGTCTGCGGAAAGGGATCGGTGAGCGCCGGCACCGGCAGCAGCGGCGTGCAGGGTGCCAGGTCAGCGAGGAACGCTTCCAGGCTGTCGTAGGCACGCAGCGCCTTCGCCTTGATGGCCGGGGCCGGCTCCTTGATGTCCTTGAGCAGGATCGGCAGGCCACCGCAGGCCGCGCCGGACAGCAGGCCGTTCTCCGAGTCCTCGAAGACCAGGCACTGTGCCGGCGCGCAGCCCAGGGCCGCCGCCGCGGTCTGAAAGATCTCGGGATGGGGCTTGCCATGGCTCACTTCGTCGCCACACACCGTGGCGTCGAAGTATTTCAGCACGTTGGCATTGATCAGGTACTCCTCGGCGATGGCGCGCCGGCTGGAGGTCGCCACCGCCAGGCGCAACCCGCTTTTCTTCAGGCGTTCCAGGACCTCGTAGAGTCCCGCCTTCACCGGTACGCCATGGGCGCGCACATGGGCCAGCTCCAGCGCATCGGCGCGGGCGCGGATCTCGGCATAGGGGTAGTCCGCGCCGTAGCGCGACTTGGCCAGCGCCTCGGCCTTGCGCGCGCTCAGCCCGAGCGAGCCGAGCAGCACCTGGTCATCGATGGCTTCGCCGAACAGCTCAGTGGAGGCTTGTCTCAACGTCTGGAAACGCAGGCGCTCGGTATCGAACATCGTGCCGTCCATGTCGAACAGCGCCGCCTGGATGAAATGTCCATGGAAGTTCATAGGGATTCTCCTTGACTTCAGCCACCGCCGATGGACGCGACGATTGCTGGCCCTGCACGCGCAGGGCCTCCCGACGCCGGCGGTGTGAGGATGGGCCGTCACCACGGGGGTGACGCAAAGGGAGGGCAGTGACAAGACCTGTCCAGGTCCCACAGCCGGCTCGGCCCGGCAGGGCAATCCGGTGGAAGGCGCGCCGGGCAACGATGGGCGTGCAGACAGCGATGCGGAGTTCCTCCTTCGATTGCGACCCGAAAGGGCCGCCGAATTAGGCGAACCGCCCAAGGACAGTACGTCTCGCACTGAAAAGGCAGTGAGCAAGGTGCTCAACAAGAATGCAGATGAAACATCTGCCGCCATTGATGGCAGCCGGGGAGTCTACCGCACCTCATCCCCAAAAACACATTCGCGGCGGATTGGCGCAGATCGCCGAAGAATGATCGTAGATCCTGAGGACTGGCTGGCCACGACACGGCAGCTCGGCCGCAGGCGATGCCGTACGCCCGCCTTCGCCACGCTTGGATCGGGAGCGAACTACAGTGAAACACGTGGCCTCCCGAGGCCCCGTTGCCATTCCCTGCAGGGGAACGTGCGAGGCCGTATGGACAAGCATCCGAAGCATTCGCCAATCGCCCAGTTTCTGGGTCGCCTGACGCTGATCGCCCTGGTGCCCTTCACGCCGGGCAGCGTCCAGGCCGAAGCGGATGAGGCCATGGACATCCTGCTGGGCATGACCGACTTTCTGGCCGGCCAGCCGCACTTCAGCGTCGCGGTCCAGAGCAGCTATGACGCGGTCCAGGCGGACGGCCAGAAGATCGAATTCGCCGAGAGGCGGCGCCTGCTGCTGGCACGGCCCGACCGCCTGCGGGTCGATCTCGAGGAAAGCGACGGCCTGCGCCACCAACTCATCTACAACGGTCACCAGATCTCCCTCGCCACCCCGCAAAGCCACGTCTATGCCCAGGTCAGTCAGCCGGGCACAGTGGACGACGCGGTCAGGTTCTTCATCCGTGATCTCGATATGCGCCTGCCCTTTGCGGTGCTGCTGGTCAGCAACGCCAGCGAAGAACTGCAACGACGCACTCGGCAAATCGATTATGTGGAGCAAACCCAACTGGCCGGCGTGACCGTCCACCACATCGCCGGAAGGACGGACAGCGTCGACTACCAGGTGTGGGTCCGCGACGGCGACACGCCCCTGCCGGTGCGTCTGGTGCTGACCTATCCGGACGCCGAGGGGCAGCCGCAGTTCCGGGCGGATTTCCGCGATTGGGACCTGAAGCCAGCGCTTCCCGATGATGCCTTCGTCTTCACGCCGCCCGCCGACGCCCGGCAGATTCCCTTCGCCAGCGAGCTGCCGGGCAGCGTGGCCCCCGCTGTCGCGCCCCCGTCGAGTGACGCGCCAGCTGGAGAACAGCCATGAAGTCGCTCGCCAGAACCAGCCTGACCGGTCTGGCCGCTGCCTTGTTGCTGCTGGGCCCCGCCCTGCAGGACAGCAACGCGCAAGGGCGTGGGGGTGGGGGCTTTTCCCGTGGCGGCGTGGCCGCCTCCGGCGCCTTCTCTGCACGGGGCGGCGGCATGGCGGGGGACAGCTTCCGCGCCAGCGCTCCCAATCTCGCCGCAACGCGACCGGAGGTTTCCCGGCCCGCGCAACCACCGTCGGCCGAGCAGCGGCCGCCCGGGGACCGGTCGCCACCCACCAGTCAACGCCTGCCGGGTGGCTACCCGCCGCCAGGCAGCCAGCAGCCGCCGCAAGGGCATACACCGCCGCCGCCGCCGCCGCCGCAGTACCACTATCACGACCATGACATCGACTGGGATGATGACTGGGACCACTCGGATGCCGCGGTGGGTTTCGTCGTTGGCGCAGCCACAGGCGCGCTGGTCAACGAGGCCCTGCAGCCCGACGTGGTAGTCACCGAGATCACCACTGCCAGCGCCCCGGCGCCGGTGGCCGTCACCCGCCTGCCCTGCTCGCCCGCGTCCAGCCTGGTGGGCGGCGTCACCTACTACCGCTGCGGCAGCACCTATTACGTCCAGGCCTACACACAAGGCGGCCTGCTGTACGTCCCTGTGGCACCTCCCTGAGCCTACGGAGCGCGGCCGGGCGCATCCTGTCGCAGCATCAGCTGTCGTTGCAGGGTGTCGTCCAGGTAATGCACCCCGGCCATGACTCCGTTGTCGCGGCTGCTTAGCCACGCGCGCCACTGCGCGTCGAACGCGGCACCGAGGCTTTCACGCAACCGGGCTTCCCGCTCCGCCCGGTCGCTTTCTCGCACCAGCGCCGTCACGCCCATCACACCCAGGGACAGCACCGCACCCGCCGGGCCGATCATGGCCGACACCGCGCTCGCCACGCCGCTGGTGGCCAGTTCGGCCGTCAGCTGGCGGCTGGCCTGCGTCGCCACCGACGAAATGCCGGCATCTTCGGACCAGAGCACGGCGGCGGCGGGCGCTTTGTGGACATGTGCCGCCAGGGCGCGGTAGGCGGGCAGCCTGTCGAGACGCTCGGTGCGGATCAGCTGCCCAAGCGAGGCGTTCCGGTTCGGGGGCGGCGCCAGGGTGATGGCGGGAATCGCCTCGAGCCGTCGCTCGAACTGCTCCGCGGGAACCCCATGGCGCGCGGGAATCCTCGCCAGCAGCTCACCCATCAGCCAGAGGTAGAAGCGCGTCGTGCGCTCCCTGATCCTTACGGGATCCGTTTCCCTGGCCACCGGCACCAGCACGCGCTTGCGGTATTGCTGCTGCAGGTAGAACGCCAACCGGTCGACGACCTGTTCCTCGTCAGCGGCGCCCAGCCGGTACCAGGACAGCTTCACACTCAGCCACTGGCGGGCCCGGTAGCTGGAAAACCAGGGGATGAACTCCGCCTCGGTGCGCTGGTAGACCCGCTCCCGCCATTCCTGCATGGCATCGCGTGCGAAGTGGCTGGCCTGCTCGGTGGCGTCTTGCGAGGCGGCGAGGATGGCGCGATCGACCTGCCGCCAGGTGCCGGGCGCAACAACCTCGGGCGGGAGGCCCGACACACAGCCGGTCAGCAGAAGCATCCACATCACCAGCAGGATGCGCGTGTTCATCATTGCAGGCCCTGAAGCAGAAAATGCTGCGCCGCAGCCACCCTCAACGTTTGTGCGCCGGCCCGTCTCCTCCCGGCGCGTCGGCCAGCCACCCGCCACCCAGCGCGCGGTACAGGCCCACCACCGCGCTCAGCTGCTGTTGGCGGGTCTGCGATTCCAGCAGCTCCGCCTGGAACAGGCTGCGCTCCGAATCCAGCACTTCGAGGTAGCTGACCAGGCCACCGTCGTACCGCGCCCGCGACAGCCGCGCCGCATTGCGCGCCGCCGCCAGTTGGCGCTGGCGAGCCAGATGCTCGTTGCGTGACGTACGCACGCGGGTCAGCGAGTCATCCACATCGCGCAGGCCATCCAGGACAGCCTGCTCATAGCCCAGCCGCGCCTGTTCGGCGCGCTGGCGCTGCGTTTCCTCCACCGCCCGGAGCTGCCCGGCGTTGAAAATCGGCGCAAACAGGTTGGCGAGGAGGTTCCAGCTTTCATTGCCGCTGTCGACCAGATCGCTCAGGTCGCGGCTGGCGTAGCCGAAACTGCCGGTCAGCGACAGGGAGGGCAGCCGCTGAGCGCGCGCGATGCCGATGCGCGCGGTCTCGGCGGCCAGCTGCTGCTCGGCGGCCAGGATGTCCGGACGCCGCTCCAGCAAGCTCAGCGGCAGGCCGGCTGGCACCTCGACCGGCACGCGTTGCGCCGCCAGCGGCGAGCCGCGCGCGATGACCC
>NZ_JBOY01000109.1:0-6445 GCF_000647775.1 Pseudomonas sp. RL
TTCGAAGCCCGGATGAGTACTTAAACCCGTGTCCACGACTTCTGGGCAAGATCAGCTATTCGTTTCACGCTTACTCGGACCAGGTAATGCAGACACCACTACAGGTGCGTCAGAGGATGGCTCGCAGTCAGCCAGCGCTTCCAGCTCCTGCTGGATAGCGTCTTTTACAAAATGAGGGAATCGCCAGTTCCTGTATTTTGCGACGTAATGACCACCGTACTGCCATGCCAGTCGCTTGAGCAGCTCGGCAATCGCCGGGTTGTAAGAGACCGAGCGCACTACAACCGCTCCGAATTTGAGCACGCGCATGTCCAGCCATAGCCCTTGGATGGTGTAACGCACCCGTTCGGACAGCCCAGCCCCCTGTTCTTCTGCCGCAATTTCTGCCGATTGACTGTCTAGCATCGCTGTAAAAGTAACTTCTTCAGCGAGCGGGTATAACCACCGCTTCAAAGTGGGGTTATGCAGGATGGCATTTTGGAGTATCAACAGGCCCTCCGGCGAAGGCGTCACCTCCAAACTGGAGATATCAACTTCGACCGTGCGCAAGCCTAAATTTTCAATCCGAGCCTGCTTTTCATCACCGACAAAAGAAGTACATGCAATCTCAATCAGCAAAGGACCGTCTTTAAGTTCGGCCACTATGTCAGGCCTGAAGTTACCCAGCCAAACTTCCTCCTTCGCTGACTCGAAATCCCACCAGGAGCTCTCATCCTGGGTTTTCGGATAATGGTCTGGCATTGGTGGAAGTTGCAGCCCCAAGTGCTCCATCACGACCTGCTTGGCATACCGGTGCACGAAGCTTTCTGGCTTCACCACGCATGGATCCTTTTGCGAAGCATGCGAGAAGTGATGAGCCCGCTTGTGCCCCTTGCGCGCAACAACGGGCTCGCCGCACTCAATGCAACGGCACATGCAAGCCAGGCCGCGCGGTACATCCTGGATCGGCACGATTAGGTCACGAGCATCCAGGGCAATTGTCATGGTCATGTGAGGTCTCCGGTGGAGTTGAGAAGGCCTCAAGGGTGAAAATACCCGCCGATCCAATCCGCCGAAATCCGCGGAATTCCGGATTAACCGGTTAAATCTTGTTACTTTTCAAATGCATAGGGAATTGTATGCACGAAGCGCTTCAACAGCTGAAGGCCCATCTCGCGGCCAATCCAACACGAGGACGCGCTTACGACATCCTTGCGTTCATGACGGACACCTGCCTTGAGCGGCCGAATCACGAGGGCAAGCTGACCTTTGAAGCAGAAACGCTGCTAACCGGCTGCGGAGGTTCCGCCGAGCGGGAAAAAGAACCGAAGGACTGGATACCTAATATCAGAGCCCTGCGTCGCGCGCTCAATCTTTCGCAGCCAAAATCCGGGCCGCGCCTACGGATGGGCTACCAGCCAGGCGGTGGACGAGGCAATGTCAGCCTTTATTGGCTGGAGCTTGAACCCGAGGGTGATAACCAGAGCGCCGAAGTTGAACCTTCAACCACCGTCATCTATCGGCGCTCCGCAAATGGATCTATCAGGCCATCGATCGTGGCTCGCCTTTTTCTGCGGCAAGGTGAAATGCGCAATCTCAGTGTTCGCGGCATTAGCTTTCTGAGCATCGTGCTGCTAGCCAGTGCAATCTGGGTGGCGATGCTGGCGCTTATGTTGCTCGCTCTAAGTGTCACGCCAGGTCCGATAACTACAGGCAATCTCATCATTCTCATCCTGACCGTGCTTGGCTTCGTATTCATTTGGCGCGAATTTTGGCAACCCTGGTTTCAAGTCGTTAATGATTGCGTTGTCAAAGCCCCGCTCTGGCTTACCGCTATTAGTGAAAAGAATAGCTGCGAGTTGGAGATGTTTAGGCAGGGAAAGTATCGCTGGACGCGCCTAGTGCGGTTCTCTGCAGATTGTTCGATTTGCGGAAGCAATATAGAACTCAGGTCCGGCAAACCGGATCAGAACCTTCCGTTGGTTGGTCGCTGCATCGAAAGCCCCTACGCCCACGTGTACAGCTTCGATCGCATGACCCTTCAGGGCATCTATCTCGGGCCTTCGACGCCATCGAAACCCCACGCCCCTTCGCCGTCTGAAGAGAGCCCCGCTGAGGGGGCTCGGTGTACCACTCAGACATCGTAAAGCGGCAGTCCCTCCAGCACCGCCGCATCGGCATCGAAGATCAGCACGCGCACATCGGCAAGGGCTGCGAGATGGAGGATCTCCAGCAGAGACTCCAGCACACCGCGCTCCCGGCACTGCTGAAGCATCTGCGCGGCGCTGATGCCTTCGATGCGCTGCAGGTGCTCATCGGTCCAGGGCGTGGCGAGGAGCTTCACCCCCAGGGCGCCGCTGCGCGGGAGGCGAAAGGCCTCGAACAGAAAGCCCGTCGGCACGGGCAGATCAGCCAGACGGCAAAGGTAATCGAGTGCCTGTCCGGTCAGGTGCGCGGTGCTGATTTCCCAGCAACGGCTGTAGAAGCCGGTCTCGAAACCCAGCCGCCGGACCCGTTCGCGGGCCGCCTCCCGGGTGTAGGTGTCTCCCACATGCACCGGGCTGCCATCGAAGTCGCGCCCTTCCAGCGAATAGACCACCGAGAGCGCCAGGCCCTCGCTCTGGCACTGCGCCAACAGCTCGTCCGCCACCACGTGGCCTTCGCCGACAACGGCGAACTTATCATTGAACAGACAGGGCGAGCGCACGACCTGCTCGTCGCTCAGCCGTGCCTGGCTGGAATGCAGCGGCCGCCACAGCGGCGCGCCCCCCTCGGGGCAAATCAGTAGGGTGCGCACCTGGTAGAGGTCCCGATAACCACGAATGAAGGGGTTGGGAGTCATGGACGTTCTCCTGCAAGGAATGGACGAGGCCAATCCCCAGCCGGGGATCGAACCCCAGCGGGTGGATGAGTGGCTGCCGGCCAAGCCGGCGAAGACAGGGCGTCCGCCGAGGCGGACGGGTGGGTCGCACGGAGAAGTTCCGTGGCAGCCGCATGACCCGGGGCTGCTGGCCAGACGCCGAACCGTTCGGCGACACAAGCCGAGGCAGCATGCGCACGCCACACACGGTCCTCGCCGGGAAATGGGCCGCTGAAAACGCCCGGATTGCCGGGCGTAGAGCAGAAAGGAAACGCCGAAGGCCTGCGCCTTCGGCGATAGAAGAAGCAACCACCCGTGACGGTCGCCTGGTGCAGCTTGAGAGCCGCTACCCGATGATCGTCACCCGGCCCGTGTCGTGGCTGGGGCCGGTACGCTCAGGCACACATCCGCGCACAAAGGGAGCCCGTTGTTTCACCGGCGGGCACCGGCGGCGACTGGCAGCGACCCGTGGGGTCTCCGGGTGGCTCGGCTGACAAGCCATCGGGAGACCCCACGGGGCCGACGCATCACACCGATCAGGCAGATCGCGTCAGGACGCAATCTCGGAACAGAGGCCCTTCTCGCTCCATCGACCGTAGCGGCCTGACGGAACGCGCGCACGGTTGCAGAAGGGAACATGCGCTGGCGATCCCACCGAAGCGGGACTGGGTGTTCAGGGGCCCTGCCCCTTGCCCCGCCACGTGCGCGAGGCGGGACGACGCTGGCGCTCCTGGGGCGCCGAAGGCGTGATGGCGAGCGTCGCCCCCCGGTACTGCTCGACCAGTTGCGCCACCCAGGCCGACTGCCGGGCCACGAACGCCTCCAGGCTCAGCTGCCCGCTGGCGATCTGGTCGAGCGCCTGTTCCCAGACGGCGGTCAGGCCCGGATCGGCTACCGCGGCGGGCACCGCGTCGATCAGCGTGCAGGCGGTCGGCGAGGGACGCACCGCGCGCCCTTTCCTGAGCAGATAGCCGCGGTCGAGCAGTCCCTGAATGATGGCGGCGCGGGTCGCCTCGGTGCCGATGCCGGTGGTGTCCTTGAGCGTCTGCCGCAGGCGCGGGTCGCTGACCAGCCGGGCGATGCTCTTCATGGCCGCCACCAGCTCGCCCTGGGTGTAAGGGCGCGGCGGCAACGTGCAGGCCGTCTTCAGCTCGATCTGTTCAACGCCACAGTCCAGACCGCTACGCAGCGCAGGCAGCACCTGAGCGCAGACGAAGGCTTCGCCCTCGTCCTGCGTCTCGGCCAGTGCCGGCTCGCCAAGCGGCTCACGCCAGCCCGGCACGAGGATCTTCCGGCCTGCGGCCTCCAGAACCTCGTCGCCACAGGCCAGTCGTGCAGTGGTCCGCTCGAACACATGCTGCGGCAGGAACTGCGCCAGATAGTGCCCACGAATCAGCTCGTAGACCGCCCGCTCCGGCGCGCTCATCGCCGCCAGGTCGACCGGCTCGGGCGTGGGAATGATGCCGTGGTGGGCGCAAACGCGGGCATCGTCCCAGGCGCGGGAACGCTGCGCAGGATCCAGCCGCCTGATCACCCCGCCCAGCCCCGGGTCGCTGCGCAGCAGGGCTTCGAGCACCGCGGGCACCTCGGCGCGCATGCTTTCAGGCAGGTAACCCGTGTTCGAGCGCGGGTAGGTGCAGGCCTTGTGCGTTTCGTACAGGGCCTGAGCGATGTTCAGCGTTTCCTGCACGTCGAGCCCCAACTGGCGCGAGCACAGCGTCTGCAGGGTGCCGAGATCGAACGGCAGTGGCGGTCCCTGACGCACCTGCTCGGTGTCCACCGACAACACACGTGCCGGTCCCGCCGTGTTCACGCGATCGGCCGCCTGCAGGGCCACCTCCTCGCACAGACAGCGACCGGCCTCATCGACGCTGGTCGCCGGCGGCACCCAGCGGGCGTAGAAGATCTGTCCCTCGGCCGCCAAGCGCACCCGGATGTCCCAGTACGGCACCGGAACGAAATCGCGGATGGTGCGCTCGCGATCCACCACCAGCTTGAGGGTCGGCGTCTGCACCCGGCCGACCGAGAGCACGCCGGCATGGCCGGCCTGGCGCCCCAGCAGGGTGAACAGGCGGGTCAGGTTCATGCCGACCAGCCAGTCGGCGCGCGAACGAGCCAGCGCCGCGTGATACAGCGGCAGCGTCGAGTCCCCATCGCGCAGCTGGCCGAGCGCCTTGCGGATTGAGTCTTCGTTCAGCGCCGACAGCCACAGGCGCTGGATCGGTCCCCGGAAGCCGCACAGCTCAATGAGCTCGCGGGCGATCATTTCCCCCTCGCGGTCGGCGTCGGTGGCGATCACCAACTCGCAGGCCTGACCGAGCAACTGCCGGACCACCTTCAACTGCGTGGCGGTGGCCGCCTTGGGCGCGATGCGCCAGTGCTCGGGAGTGATCGGCAGCTGCTCAAGGGACCAGCGCCGGTACTGTTCGCCGTAACCTTCGGGCGGAACCGCCTCGACCAGGTGGCCGATGCACCAGGTCACTACCACCTCCTTGCCCCGGTAACAGCCGGCTTCGCGTTGCCCGGCACCCAGCACGCGGGCGATGTCCTTGCCCTGGGAGGGCTTCTCGCAGAGGAACAGGCGCATGGATCTCCTTGGCCTACGGCGCGGCGACAGGCTTGGCGATGAGCGTCACCGACTCGATCCGGTACGGCAGGATGCCGATACGGCGAGCCTCGATCTTGAAGGTCACCCGCTCGTTCTCCTCGGCGTCCTCCCATTCGTCCCGCACGGCGCGACCTTCGACCAGCACGCGCATGCCCTTCTGGTACAGGGCGCTCCAGTGCTCGGCCTCGCGGTGCCAGAGCTCCACCGGCGCCCAGAAGCCGCCACGGTCCTCGTAGTCGCCGTCCTTCCTGGGGACGGGGTTGTCGAAGTAGATGTTCAGGCGCAGCAGCCGTCGCGGTTCGTCGTTGCCGTTGGGGAATTCGCGGTACTCCGGCACGGAGCCGATGTTGCCTTCGCCACTGAAGTGCGTGCTCATGGTGTCTCCCGGGTTGGTGGACGATGGAGGCGACGCAGGTAGACGGCCTCGGCCGCGGCCAGCTTGCCGGCGCACTCCCGGGCCTGGCGGCCGAGGCTATGCAGCAGGCTGACCTGCATGTTCAGCACGATGCGCTGCTGCTCCATGGCATACAGCTCGGCCAGCAGGCGCTCGGGCGTGGACGGCGCCTCCAGCAGATTCTGCCAGAGCGCCACGCCCATCCGTGAACGGTCGAGGTTGCGCCAGCGCAGAAAGCTGGTGCCGCTGCCGGTGGTCTGCAGGGACAGCTGCACGCCCAGCAAGCTGAAGGGGTAGGCCTGCGCCTGCGACAGGATCCGCTGGGTGGCCAGGGCGATCAGCTGGTCGCGCAGACCCACGCACTGACTGGCCCAATCCTCCAGCCCCTTACCTTTAAAAGGTCTTAAAAGGCCTTTTAGGTAGGCGGCCTGTTCCAGGCGCTGGAAGTCTGCCTGTTCCAGTCCGCGGAACGGAGCGCGGGCGCGCTCGCCGGCCGTCATGCGTCGGTCTCCCGCGCTTCACGCGCCACGCCGGCATCGTCGGCGGGGTCGTGCTGCTCGCCCAGCTCGCCGCCCTCGCCTGCCGGCGTCTGGCGCCGCACCCG
>NZ_JBOY01000110.1:0-5760 GCF_000647775.1 Pseudomonas sp. RL
CGCGCCCCAGCGGCCGGCCGGCCTCGGCCAGGGCGCGGGCGCCGCTCATGGAGCTTTCCTCGTCGCAGGTGGCGAGAATCAGCAGCGGCTGGCGGAACGGTCGGTCGAGCAGACCGCGCACGGCCTCGATCACCAACGCGAAGAAACCCTTCATGTCGCAGACGCCCAGTCCGTACCAGCGGCCGTCGCGTTCACTCAGCCGCCAGGGATCGCTGCGCCACAGCGCCGGGTCACAGGGCACGGTGTCGCTGTGCCCGGCCAGCACCAGCCCGCCGGGACCGCTGCCGCGACTGGCCAGCAGGTTGAACTTGCCGGGCTGCACCTGCTGGACGTCGCAATGAAAGCCCAACGCGCCGAGCCAGCTTTCCAGCAGGACGATGACCTCGCGGTTGGACTGATCGAGGGACGGCTGAGTGCAGCTCACCGAGGGCGCGGCGATCAGCGCGGCGAATTGCTGCTGGAGCGAGGGAAGGGGCATCGGCCATCTCCGTGCGTGCGATCAAGCCCGGAGTGAAGCACGAAAGACGCCATGCCGGCGAGGCATGGCGCCTGTGCGGGCGATCAGGTGAAGATCGCGCGGAAGATCAGGAAGAACAGGATCGAGAACGCCGCACCCACCGGCAGGGTCACCAGCCAGGAAGTGAAGATCTTGCCGATCACGCCCAGGTTCAGGGCGCCGATGCCACGGGCGATGCCGATACCCAGCACCGCACCCACCAGGGTGTGGGTGGTGGAGATCGGCAGGCCGAGGGCTGAAGCGGCCACCACGGTCGTGGCGGTGGCCAGCTCGGCTGCGAAACCGCGGCTGGGGGTCAGTTCGGTGATGCCCTTGCCGATGGTGGCGATCACCTTCCAGCCGTAGGTGGCCAGGCCGACCACGATGCCGATGGCGCCCAGCAGCAGCACCCAGCCCGGCACCGCGGACTTGGCACCGACCAACATGTCGCCACCGGCCTGGATCGCGCCCACCACGGCGGCCAACGGACCGACCGCGTTGGCCACGTCGTTGGCACCGTGGGCGAAGGCCATGGAGCAGGCGGTGAAGATCATCAGCACCGCGAAGACCTTCTCGACGCTGGCGTAGTGGAAGGCCTTGTCGGCTTCTTCATCGACCTTGATGCGGCTGAGCAAGGCGATGCCGATCAGCGCCACCAGCAGGCCGACGCCGATGGAGAGCAGCATGCTTTCGGCGGACGACAGGTTGATGCCGACGTGCTTGAGGCCCTTGCTGAAGGTCATGATCGAAACCATGAAGCCGGTCAGGAACATGTACACCGGCACGTAGCGCTTGGCCTTCTGAAACGGGTTGTCGGTGTTCATGATCAGCGCCTGCACGCTCATGAACAGGCCGAAGGCGATGACGCCGGACATGAAGGGCGTCACCACCCAGCTGGCGACGATCGGGCCGATGGCCCCCCAGTTCACCGCGTCGACCGACACGCCGACGGCGCCGAAACCAATCACCGCACCCACGATGGAGTGGGTGGTGGACACTGGCCAGCCCTTCACCGAGGCGATCATCAGCCAGGCGCCGGCGGCCAGCAGCGAGGACATCATGCCGAGGATGAACAGGTCAGGCGGAATCTGGGTGGCGTCGAGAATGCCGTTCTTGATGGTTTCGGTCACCTCACCGCCGGCGAAGTAGGCCCCGCAGAACTCGAAGACCATGGCGATGAGGATCGCCTGCTTGATGGTCAGTGCACGGGAGCCGACCGAAGTACCCATGGCGTTGGCCACGTCGTTGGCGCCCACCCCCCAGGCCATGAAAAAACCGAACGCGCAGGCGAGCACCAGCAGCACGAAGCCGTAGTCCGCGACAAGAGACATAACGAATTACCTGTAGATACCTAAAAAGGACGCTGGCGCTTAGCGCGCCAGCAGTTGTTCCAGACGATTGCCGACACGCTCGGCGCGGTCGGCCACGTCGCCAACCCACTCGATGATCTTGTACATGAACATCACATCGACGGGCGGAAGGTCCTTTTCCAGCGCATACAGCGCGCGCCGAATGGTGATCTGCATGCGATCGGTGTCGCGCTCGATTTCCTCGAGCTCCTCGACCATCTTCTCGACCAGCGCCACCTCGCGACCGCTGAAACCGGTCTCCAGCAGCCCATCCAGCTCCTTGAGCGCCTTGAGCGCCTGGGCACTGGCTTCGACGCAGCGGCTGACATAGTTCAGCATCGGCGCCTGCAGCGGCTGGGGGATGACCATGGTACGCCCGAGCATCAGTCCGGCAATGTCCTTGGCGCGGTTGGGAATCTTGTCCTGCACGCTGAGCAGATCGAGCAGGTCCGAACGCGGCACCGGCAGGAACAGGCTCTTGGGCAGGTGCTGGCGAACGTCCTTCTTGAGCTTGTCGGCCTCGTTCTCCATCCGGGCCATGTCCTTCTGGAGCAGCTCGACGCGCTCCCAGTCCTCGGCGATCACCGCCTGGAAGAAGGGGACCAGTTGGGCCGCGCATTCGTGCGCCTTGGCCATATGCTGCTGCATGGGGCCGATGGGCGAACGCCCGAACAGGCTGACGAAGGGGTTGGTTGGCATAGGGGGGACCCTGTTTGAAAGATGGCGGATTATAAGAGCCGCCTCGCGTTGCCGGCCAGTTCGTGTCACTGATCTGAAACAATTTTACGCATGTGACGCCTGCCGCTCGTGCTGCCCGTACAATGCACGCCATTTTCGCGAGACTCCTCCATGAACAAAGAAACCGAAATCAAACTGCGCGCCAGCCGCGCCTCCCTGGCGGCGCTGCGCGACCATCCGCTGCTGGCCGGGCGCAATCGCAGTGGCTGGCGGCGCGTCGAGCTGTACAACCAGTATTACGACACCGCCAGTCGGGATTTGGCTCACGCACGGGTCGCGCTGCGCCTGCGCCGCGACGGCGAGCAGTTCATCCAGACCCTGAAGAGCCGAGGCCAGAGTGTGGCCGGGCTGTCCGAGCGCAACGAGTGGGACTGGTACCTGCAACGCCCCGAGCTGGATCCCGCGCTGCTCGGCGACGATTGCTGGCCGGCCAGCCTGGCCGAGCTGGACAAGGCCAGCCTGCAGCCGCTGTTCACCACCGATTTCGTGCGCGAGAAGGCCGACATCGGCTGGGGCGAGGGTGAGGACGAGGTGCTGATCGAGGCCGCCCTGGACCTGGGCAAGGTGCTGGCCGACGGTCGCGAGGAAGAGATCTGCGAGCTGGAGCTGGAGCTGCGCAAGGGCCGTCCCGAGGTGCTGCTGGAGCTGGCCATCGGCCTGGCGGCCGACCTGCCGCTGGTGCCCTGCGACATCAGCAAGGCCGAGCGCGGCTACCGGCTGTTCGACGCCGGCAGCTACAGCCTGAGCCTGCCGGCGCCGGCACCGCACGCCGAACAGCCGCTGGACGAGGTGGTCGCGGCATTGGCCTGGCACCTGCTCGGCAGCAGCCAGCGGCTGGCCGAGCAGTACCGCTTCACCGGCCACTGGAAACTGCTGGAGCAGTGGCTGCAGCAACTGATCGACCTGCGCGCGCTGCTTAGCAGCCTCGGCCAGGCCGCGCCCCGGGTGAGCAGCCACGCGCTACGCGAAGCGCTGGACGCGCTGCTCGCCGAGTGGCGCCCGCGCGTCGTCGCCGGACAGCTCGACGAAGCGGCGCGCCAAGTCGCGCCGCAGCAGTTCGCCGCCGAGCTGGACGACACCCGCTGGGGTCTGTTCTCTCTGCAACTGGCGCACTGGCTGCTCGCGCGCAGCTGGACCCAACAGCGCAACCCGCGTGGCACGCGTGCCGGCGCGGCGGCCATCGGCCGCTGGCTGACCCAGTTCCTGCACGAGGAGATCGGCGCCCTGCCGCTGGAAAACTACCAGCGCCAACCGAGCGAGCTACCCGAGCAGCTGCCGCGCCTGGAACGCATGCTGGTCTGGCTGCGCCTGGCGCGCGGCGTACTGGAGGTGACCGAGGCCGATCGCCTGTACGGCGAGCTGCACAAGCTGCATGAGCTGGCGCTGCAACCGGTGGGCGTTGACGACGAGACCACTTTGCCGGCCCGCGCCGAGCAGGCCAAGCGCGTGTGGATGCTCAAGGCCTGGAAGGCGCTTAAATAGCGGACAGCCGCCCGCTTTTCGGGAGCGGACTTGTCCGCTCCCGCAGGTCCCGCGTCGAACCCTGTTTGATGTGCCGCGCTGCGCGCGGACTGTGCAAGGGCGCACCGCTCGGTTCCCGGCGAATCGCTAACCTGCCGAACCATCGTTCTCAGCAGGAGCCGCCCATGTCCGCTTCCACCCCGCCCGCTGCCGACCGCTGGCTGGAGCTCGGCGGCCTGCTGCGCGAGCTGGTCGCCAGTGGCCGCCTCACCCAGGACGGCGCCGAGCAGTGCCTGGCGCGCCGGGGCGCCGCCACGGGGCGCCAACACCCGCTGGAAGTCATCGCCGCCCAGCAACTGGATGACCTCGCCCACCCCGGCCGCGCGCTGGACCTGGAAACCCTCACCCAGTGGCTGGCCGAGCAGGCCGGCCAGCCCTACCTGCGCATCGATCCGCTGAAGATCGATGTCGCCGCCGTCGTGCCGCTGATGTCCCATGCCTTCGCTCAGCGCCACCGCATTCTCGCCGTGGCGGCGGACGGCGAGGCGGTGACCATCGCCAGCGCCGAGCCCCACGTGCACGGCTGGGAAGCCGACCTGCGCCATGTGCTCAAACGGCCCTTGCGCCGGGTGATCGCCAATCCAGCAGACATCCAGCGCTACACCCAGGAGTTCTACCGTCTGGCGCGCTCGGTGAGCGGCGCGGCCAGCCTGGACCAGAAGATCAGCGGCATCGGCAACTTCGAGCAACTGCTCAGCCTCGGTGCCAGCGACCAGGAGCCGGACGCCAACGACGCGCACATCGTCAACATCGTCGACTGGCTGTTCCAGTACGCCTACCAGCAGCGCGCCAGCGACATCCACATCGAGCCGCGCCGCGAGCAGGGCACGGTGCGCTTTCGCATCGACGGGGTGCTGCACACCGTCTACCAGCTGCCGCCGCAGGTGACCCTGGCGGTGATCAGCCGCCTGAAGAGCCTCGGCCGGCTGAACGTGGCGGAAAAGCGTAAGCCCCAGGACGGCCGCATCAAGACCCGCACCCCGGAGGGCGGCGAGGTGGAGCTGCGGTTGTCCACGCTACCGACCGCGTTCGGCGAGAAGATGGTGATGCGCATCTTCGACCCCGAAGTGCTGCTCAAGAGCTTCGATCAACTGGGCTTTTCCCCGGACGACCTGCAGCGCTGGCAGGCCATGACCCGCCAGCCCCACGGCATCATCCTGGTCACCGGCCCCACCGGCTCGGGCAAGACCACCACGCTGTACACCACCCTCAAGCAGCTGGCCACGCCGCAGGTGAACGTCTGCACGCTGGAAGACCCGATCGAGATGATCGAGCCGACCTTCAATCAGATGCAGGTGCAACCGCAGATCGACCTGGGCTTTGCCAGCGGCGTGCGCGCGCTGATGCGCCAGGATCCGGACATCATCATGATCGGCGAGATCCGCGACCTGGAAACCGCCGAGATGGCCATCCAGGCGGCGCTCACCGGGCACCTGGTGCTGTCCAGCCTGCACACCAACGACGCGCCCAGCGCCATCACCCGCCTGCTGGAGCTGGGCGTGCCGCACTACCTGCTCAAGGCCACCCTGCTGGGCGTGATGGCGCAACGCCTGGTACGCACCCTGTGCCCGCACTGCAAGGCGCCGGCGCAGATTGCGCCGGCGGACTGGCAGGCGCTGACCCGGCCGTGGAGCGCAGCGCCCCCCGGTGGCGCCC
>NZ_JBOY01000111.1:0-12790 GCF_000647775.1 Pseudomonas sp. RL
TTAATGGCGAGGATTTTCGCCTAAATCGGTGTCCGGGATCAGTAGGCCACTACACTCGGCATGCCTGTGGCGATCTGCTGCTGAATACGTCTGCTGGCCTGCTAAACCGCGCAGCGAGGTATCCGGCAGCCAGCGGCTCCACGCGCGGGATGGCGCTATTTAAATGAACTGCACCATTCATTGCTGCATCGGCTCACAGTAGATACTCACCTTCCCTTGCGTCTCCGACTATTCTGCCAACGGTGCTTGCGAAACCTCCTGTCCTGGCCATCACATCGCGAACCGTCGGGTTGGCAAGCGTCTCGGACAATAGCTGGCGGCACTCATTCTCCGTCAGGGTCCCCGACAATTGTCGTGGTGGTGGCTTCGATCGAGAGGTCTTCATGCTGCAACAGCACACCGAGGGAGCACAATGCCCACGCAACCTCACCCGAGCCTGGCAGAACGATTCGGCCGTCGGCTGGGCTTAGGCTGGCGGGCTTACCTTCGGCTGGAGCGCCAAACAGTAGCCCAGACGCTTGAGCGTGGCGTGCCACGAGCTATCACTATCAGCGGCCTATGGCTCGTGCGGCTGCTGATAATGGGAGGCTTGCTCTACGTCGCATCTTGGGTGGGGTTGCTGTTGGCTGTGTTGGTGCTGGTCGCCTGGGTGGCCTGCCGGCCGTCTGTTCCTGCAGATGAACAGCCCCAATGGCGCATGGGTGCAGCTGGTTTTGGGCTCTATCGAGGCGACATTCGTATCGATCCTGGCGATGATCCCTTCGAAGACGACTAGGTCAATTTATCTACAGCCTTGCTTGCCGCCGTCTTCGAGCCGTCCGTAGACAACGTCATCATCTGGGTAAAATTGCCCGCCCTCACCCCCGCCCACGCCAGCGCCGCAATCCAGAACGACGGCAACACGATGAACATCGTGGCCATCACGAAATTGAGCAGCATGTCCCCGAACGCATTGTTCAGCCCCATCAGTGCGTTGAAGTTGCTGTGCGGCCGGTTCCAGCCGAAGCCCCAACCATAGAGCGCATCGACGATGGTCGAGTCGAGCCAGCGGGCGAGCTGGAACCAGAAGTCCACGAAGAACAGCGCGAACTGCACCACGCTCACCGTGACCAGGGTTCGCAGATCGTAGGTGCCGATCAGCAGTACCAGCGGGATGCAGATCACCAAGGCCATCTTCAGCAGGGCCAGGACCATCGGCAGGGCCTGGCGCACCATGTCCATGGCCGGAAAGTACCCCATCGCCCCCAGCGTCAGCCCCAGGTCGCCAGCGGCGCGGGTGACGATGTTGGTGCGGGTCATTTCCACCTGGCCGCCGTAATCGGTGTAGACCGCCCCCTGGTTGAGTTTCTGCTGCCGGGGCGCCGCCAGCGCGCGAATCACCGAATCCCCCACCTGCTGCGGGGTGAGGAAGCCCGCCCAGCCGGCCAGCCGGCTCAGCAGTCCCGGATCGACCTGGTCCAGCAGGCGCGCTCGCAAACCGATCTCCGGCGCGGCCCACCATTCCCGGCAGGTTGGGTACCCCCCTGCTCCGGGCAGCTCGGCCAGGCCGGCATCGCGCTGACCGTCGTATGCCCAGGCGGCGCGCGGCGTTGCGGAGCGGTAGCTGTCGTAGAAACCTGCGGTATCGACGAAGTAGTTCGAGCCGATCCAGCTCACATCGTGCATCTGCTCCTCGCTCAGGCTCGGGCGGCGCATGAACAGCCGGGCCCGCGCCGCACCGTAGCAGTCACGACTGAAGTCGCTCACCTCCTGTGCCAGCAGCGGGTCATCGATACGCGTCGCGTCGATGTCCATGCGCATCTGCCGCAGGTCCGTGCCGCAGGGAATCGCCGCCACCGCTGCTCCGGTGATCGAGCGCGACAGCGCGTGCATGAAGAACCACCACACCGGCACTCTGGCCGACTGGTTGTTGAGCGTGCTGAACGACTGCGACCAGCCGGTATCGCTCGGCAACGGCACGTTGACCTGGCATTGCTGCGAGCGCGAGCGGTCGTGCTGGATCGTCGAGAAGTCGACATCGATAAACGGAACGCCGGCGAACAGGATGACCCCGATGGCCACGAACACCCGGTTCTCGATGCGCGCCGCGGAGAGGACATCCTTGTTGCCTTCGTCGGCGCCTTCCGCGCGGGCCTTCAGCCATTCCTGCAGCACGATGGCCAGGAATGGCAGCGCAAACACGCCACTGGCGACCAGCACCATCCAGATGCCGTTATGGATCAGCCAGCCCACCAGGGTGAGGTAGTACTCCAGATAGTCGCCGGTGATGAGCATCATCAGGCACTCCACGGCGCTGACAGCAGCAGGCTGGCTTCCAGCGCGATCAGTACCAGCACGGCGGCGACTTCGACGCGCACCAGCCGGCCGGCAGCAACCCCATCCGGCTCCCTAGCACGCAACCGGCCCCGCATCCACAGCCACGCCCAGGCCGTCCCTGCATACAGCAGCACTCGCCAGACCAGCAAGGCGGTACTGTGCGCGCTCAGCCAGCGCACCCAGCCGGCGACATCACCCGCCAGCCTGATGCCGACCAGGTTCGCCAGCAGGCTGACAATCAGCAGCGCAGGAACCCAGGCCAATGCACCGGCCAGCGGCCGCAATCGGCGCAGCCCGCTCATGGCGTTCCTCCGGGCTGCTGCAACAGATCGAGACGGTTGCGCAGCGGGTCCCCTTCATAGACACCGCGTGAGCCGGCGGCGCGCCGGCCATGCCGCTGGATGATCATCATCGGCGCGTTGTTGGCCAGCTCGTGACGCAGCTCCAGCTCCGTCTTGAGGTTGCGGATCTCGCGTTCAAGCAGGTCGCTCTCGCGGGTGATGGCTGCCTGGGCCAGCTCGTTGGCCGCCACATTCGGCTCCTTGCGGCCGGTGAGCAGCGTGCGCTGCAGCAGCAAGGCCTTCTCCAGCACGCTGGCCAGGGCGATCTCTGAAGCCAGGCGGCGGACCAGCAGTTCCTGATCCGGCTCATCACGCAGCGCCTCGATCACGCCCCGGGTGATGGGCAGCGACACACTGCCGGCGGCACGCAGATCATCGGCACGGGTTGGTCGACTGCCATCGACCAGCTCCTGAAGCACCTGCAGCCGCTCTTCAAATTCCTCCTGGATCAGCGGTGTCAGGCCGGCGCCGGGCGTGGTGACGGTCTTGGCGCAGGACTCGCAGGTACGCTGCTCCTGCTCGCCCAGCACCCGCACCGCCCAGGCGGCTGCGGCATCCGGTGAACGCCAGGTCTCGCAGGCGAGGTTGCCGACACAGTCAGCCGGCGCGATGGGATCCGCCTCGGTGGCGGCGCGGCCGTTGAGCAAGTTGAAGCCGGCGCGGGTCACGTCGCCCACCAGGCTTACCGGGCGCTGGGCCGCACCGCCAGCCGGCTCGCCGCCCACCCAGGGCACGCCCTGATTGCCGCGACTGGCTTCGGCCATATCGATGGCCGATACCGCATCGCCACCGGCCACGGCCTGCTTCAGCGCCATGCCCTCGGCCAGTTGATCCCAACCAAGCTGCCCTCCGGCCATGTCAGCCATCCGCCCGGCGATGGCGCGACAGGTCATCTTCGAGCGATCGAAATCCAGCCGCGCCTGCAGCACACCGTTGGTGAGCAGGTTGTACAGACCGGGATCGGCGCGCTGAATGATCAGCGCCGGCAGCGAGGCCACCGCCGCCGTGGCGTTCTGGATCACCGTGGACATGATGCTCTGAAACCCATCGGTGACGCCGTTCAACTGGTTCTGCAGTGTGGTGGTCAGGCTCATGTCGCCGCAAATCAGGTTGCTGTTCCAGCCCATGCCCACGCCCAGCGAGCGCATGTTGGCCGCCCCGCTCATCGACACCGCGCGACCGCCGCCGATGCTGTACAGCACATCGTCACCGATGACGCTGCCCTGTTGCTGTACGGTCTGCGCGTAAGCACCCAGTGACCCCATCCATCCCGCCATCAGCAGGGCTCGGCCAAGACGCATCAGCGCGCTCTCCATCATGGGAATTCCATGCTGCCGAGCAGCACCTGCCCCTGCCGCTGACAGCAGCTATAAGGTCGCCACAGCGCCCAGGCGTAATCGCCGCGCTGTGCCTGCTGTCTGGGCATGTCATGGGGAAAGACTGCGCAACGATCGGACAGCGTCGGCGTCAGCTCCTGCCACTTGCCGGTGCTGGCATTGCCCTCCAGCAACCCACCGGCCGGCCAGTAGCCGTCGCGCGCCTCGCCCAGCAGCGGCTGGTACACGTGGATCTGGTTGCGACGCGTGACGATGTCGCCGGCACGCTGGGCCACCACCGCAGCGGCCTTGTAGTCATCCACCTGGTGCAGAAAGCCGCCACGCGGGTAGACGGTGCCCCACAGAATGCCGGACTGGCGTGAACCGATCTCACGAAGCCCGAGGCTCAGCGCCTCCGGGTAGAGGGATTCGGGCAGGTTGTAACGCCAGGCCGGGGTATCGAACGTGCTCAGCAGGTAGGGACGAAACGCCGTGCCGGCGCCTTCGCAGCTGTAACCCATGCTGCCGGCGAACTGGCTGAACAGCGCCCCGGCCGGATGGCCGATCACATCGGCGTTTTTGAAGCGCGCCAGATTGTTCTCATGCGCCTGATTGGTAGTGCCGTCGCCGCCAGCCCGGGCTGTAGCGTTCGGTGGACTCAATACGGCCATCTCGGCCCACGAGTTCTCGCCCGTGTTCGAATAGCTGGAAACCACCGCGTCCGGAACGTAGTGGCTGACCCTGACCGAGGTCCGCACGCTGCAGCCAAACGGCGTGCAGTACAGCCAGTAGCAGATGCCGCTGATGCGGTACTCCAGACAGTCCGGTGACAAAGCCGCAGCCACGATAGCGGCGGTGTTCAAGGCGAAGGCCGGAGCGGCGCCGACCGTCAGCAGGGCCATGCCGAAACGCAGGCGCCGTGTGGAGGTGAACGCCAAGCGCTTCATGGCTGCGCCCTCCGCCACTGCTCGACCCTGATGGCCGCCCGGACCACGTCGGGCTCGCCATACACCACGTAACGCCCGCCCACCACCACCGCAGGGATCTTGGCGACACCCAGACGCCAGGCTTCGATGACGTCCTGGTACGCCTGCCGCAGGCCCTGATGCATGTCACCCCACAAGCGGCCCCGTACCTGCGCCTCTCTGGGAACACTCGAAAGCCGGCCGGACAGCTCGGTCTCAATTCGAGCCGGCGCATCGAGCTTGATCAGTCGGTCGGCTTCACCCCGGACGGGGTGCCAGCGATCGGTGATGACCCAGACCGGCGACTTGGTAGTGCTCGCATCCGCCAGCGTACCGGCCGAAGTCAGGGCCAGCGGCAATAGTCCGAGGGAGGCACGGGCGAGAAGAAGGCGAAGCATGGCGCGGCACTCAGAAGCTCTTCACCCCCGTAGTGCAACGCAGGATGGGGTGAACTGGCGACCGCGAATAGGAAGCATGGGCGCTCCGGATTCGCTTGGCTCCTGTCAAAATCGAGCCAGGTTAGCGGGCATCGCGCCGACATATGCCAATAGAGACCTTCGTGACCGGCTGCTTTCGGCCAGAAGCGGCCCTTGAACTGGCTGATGGCCCCAAAAAATACAGCGGATACGGGATCGTTCAACGCTTGCCAAGGCAAAAGGGGCTCTTCGACGAACGTCATAGACCCCAGACGCGCCTGGCTGCTAGTGATAGCCTTCGAATACCATTTAGCTGTTGAGAACTTCACATGATGCTAGGTCCTCCGCTGGACAACAAAATCATTTCTGATCAGATCCATATGGCTGAAAAAATGCTGGAGGTTGCGCGTAACGAGCTTGAAGACGAACGGGGGCAGATGGTTAGTGCGCTGGCTGGGGAGAAGCGAGCCAAAGCTTTTATCGAATTTCTTGAACGCACTGATGAACGTCAAAGCGCTCTGTCCCCCTTCCACTCAATCCGTGATAACTACCTTTCGGCCGGTTTTGGCGGATTCCAAGCAGGCGAGCTTGAGAGGCATAGGGACTACCTCAACCATGTGATTTCCCATGCTCGAAGAAAAGAAGATGAAGTGCGACGATTAGAAGATATGGTGGCGCTGCTGGAGAAAGACATCAGCCAATTGCAAGCCGTCGAAGGGCATGCGTTCGGCGGGATCCTGCATTTTTTTGGAGTCAAAGACAGATGCTGGGGGGAAACCGCATTATACAACCAGGCCATCATGGTTACCTACCACAGAGATTGAATCCGCCCAGCAGAAGTTGGTGAACGCCAATCTGACACCTAGCCTGCATGATCACGGGCCGTCCGCTGCCCCCCAGAATGTTATGCCTGGGGACGGCCGGCCACCCGTAGACGTGTGCCAAACCATCGTTATTGGTCGAAAGCTGCCTTCTACTCGCGGCAGCTTTGGGTCAATAGCAGACGCTCAATTCCGTAACCGTGGTGGATCGTTCCCCGATAATCTCCCCTATCTTGCTCCCCCTAGCCTCTTCACAATCAGCCGCACCGCCAGCCGTAGTAGTACCGATTGTGCGGCGCATGCTCGGCCAGATGCTCCCGAAGGAACCACTGCGGATGCTTGAGCTACCAGCGCCAAGTATGGCGAGCTTAGGCACCCAGACGGCGGATGGTCAGCGCGGCGCGCTGTTCGATAAGCGTGACGATTTGCTCGATCACCGGCTCGCCCGCAAATGGCGAGGTCGCCTGCAGCGCACGTGCGGTGGCAGTTAGTATGCGGGCTATGGCGAGGATGCGCTTGCGGGTCTGCGCCCAGGCCAGCCCGGAGGCTTCGGCAAACTGTTGCCAGTGCCGGGCCTCGACCTCACTGAATTTGTATTTGCTGCCCAGCTTCATCGCCATCTTCGGCGTGAGGCTGGGGTAGATGGCCGTCGACAGCACGTCGTAGAGCGGCGCCAGAATTGGAGCGGCCTTGCGGGATGAGCCCGCGTACAGCAGCGAGAAGTTCTTGGCGTGCGCGTCATGGTTACCGACCAGCGCGTTGAGAATCACGTAGTCCAGCAGACGCAGCACCTGGGGAGCGCTGGGGCGGGTCACGCGGCGCAGCAGGTCGAAGCAGGCGGTCAGATCGGGGCCGCCTTCGTTCTGGTATTTCAGTTCGGGCACCACACCGAGCGCCTGGCACAGGTCCTCCTGATGTAGGCGCACCGGCTGGCCTTGGGCGCTGGGCAGGCGGTCGTAGCGGGTGACCAGCAGGAAGCGGCGGCCCTCCGCTTCGCGCACCTGCGCCTCGGCGACGGACAGTTGTAGGGCGCGGGCCAGCGCGAGGCAAAAGCCTTCGTTGATCACGCTGTTATCCACGGCGTGAATCGGCGGTTTCAGAATGTGTGTGCTGGGGTATCCGCCCAAGGGCAGGCCAACACGCTGGCCATCGAACACCACCGGCAGCTTGTCCTGGGCGCCGGCGAGCGAAAGACGCAGGCCATCCTGGCCGGCCAGCATCGGCCGGCGAGGGAGTTCGTCGATGAGCGTGGCCAGCGCAGCCTCCTCCAGCCATTGCACGCCTCCGGAGTGGTCGGTCGGCGGAGCCGCATCCTTGGGCAGCAAAGTGACGGCGCCCGCGCATTCACCCCCGATGGCGGCCAGCAGGGCGAAATCGTTTTGTCGCGAGACTTGGAGCTGTTGTGAGATCAGGCGCCGTAGCTGGCCTTCCGGCAAAAGACCGGCGAAGAACGGGCGGGCCGCATGGTCGCCGAAGGGTTCCGCCTGCAACGGCAACGAACAGGACAGCGCTATCGCGGCGGGGTTGGTCAGCCAGTCGGAGTGGTACCGGAAGCTCAGCCGTCCCTCCGGCAGGGACAGGGTGCCGACCTTCGCGCCGGCCAGCCAGACCTCGAGTTCATGCGCCATGGTGTGCGGTTTCCTCGTTCGTCTGATCCGCAAGCCCGTCGAGCTGCAGTTCGCCGCCCAAGGCATCGATCACTCGCAGTACCTGTTCCAGGCGCACGGTGGGCTTGCCGGCTTCCAGTTCAACCACGAAGCGCACACCGACCCCTGCGGCCAGTGCGAGGTCGGCCTGGGTAAGTCCCAATTGCTTGCGTGCCCCCCTTAGCAAATTGCCGAGGGTGTGTGCGGAATCGATAGGTGTCATGTGGTGTGGTCGCTGGATTTTCCCGTTCGGGAACATTAGCAGCGGAAAATGCCCGAAAGCAAGTAAACATTCCTGATCGGGAAATTTTGGTAAAAGTAAGCTTTTGGGGGAGTGAAATGATCCTGATCGGGAAAAACTACCGATTCCCGATGGGGTCGCCGTCTCAGCAAACAGATCATCGTTGAACTCGCTCTGAATTGAAGTCCGAGCCTCGGGCAGCCAATCCCATATCCGCTCTCGCAACTACCTGCACCCCACCCGCCACAACTGTTCCAGCCGCGTCGTATAGCCCGGACTCAGTAGTTCCTGCTTCATCCCCCACGCGGGCTGCGCAGGCACCCGCCCCGGGTGGATGGTATCTCTACCCCAGCGGCCATTGATTCGGTCCATGATGCCCATCAGTTGCTCGGCGGCGGCCGGTTGGGTCTCGGCGAACAGATCATCAGTGAATTCGCCTCGCTGACGCAGGTCCAGCAACAGGACCTCGGCTTTGGCGTAGGCATATCCTTCGCGGAACACCTGCTCCAGCCCTTCCATTGCCGCGCGGATGAGCAGCCGGGTGTCATCACTGGGGTACGGCAGGGTGACCACGATGCCTTTGGCGAACTTTACCTCGTCGGGGTTGAACATGCCGGTGCGGATACTGACGCGCAGTTGGCGGCACAATGAGCGCTGCGCGCGCAACTTTTCCGCCGCGCGTGTGGTGTATGCGGCGACCGCCTCGCGAATCGGCGCCAGCTCGGTCTGCCGCATGCCGAATGCCCGCGAGCAGCAAATAGCCTGCCGGGGCGGCGCCACTTCCTCCAGCTCCAGGCACGGTATGCCACGCAGTTCACGGGCGGTCTTCTCGACCACCACGCTGAAACGCTTGCGCAGGGTCCGGGTATCGGCCTGGGCAAGGTCCCAGGCAGTGATGATATTCATCTCCTGAAGACTGGCCGTCAGGCGCCGGCCGATCCCCCATACCTCCGCGACTGGCATCACCCGCAACAGCTTTTCGCGGCGGACGGGGTCACGCAGATCCACCACCCCACCGGTCTGTCGCTGCCACGTCTTCGCCGCATGATTGGCCAGCTTGGCCAGCGTCTTGGTGGTGCTGATGCCCACCCCGACTGGTATGCCGGTGCACTGCAGTACCTGGGAGCGGATCCTGCGCCCGAGGAATTCCAGGTCAGTCGGCAACCCGGTCAGGTCCGCGAACGACTCATCAATGGAGTACACCTCCACCCGCGGCACCAGACCCTCGATGACCGTCATCACCCGCTGGCTGAGGTCGCCATACAGCGCGTAATTGCTGGAGAACGCCACGATGCCGTGCTTCCGGAGCAGGCCTTTGATCTTGAAGTAGGGCTCGCCCATCTTCACGAACGGCTTGGCATCAGCGCTGCGCGCGATTACGCAGCCATCGTTGTTGGACAGCACCACCACCGGCGTGCGCTGCAGGTCGGGCCGGAACACCCGCTCGCAACTGGCGTAGAAGGAGTTGCAGTCGATCAGCGCAACGACGGGCTCAGTAGTGGCCATGGCTGCGAATGCTGTAACGAACCACGCCCCACACGCTCAGTTCCTCACCCTCCAGCAGATAGCGCGGCGCGTAACGTGGGTTTGCCGAGCGCAGCAGCACCTGATCGTTCTGGCGGTCGTAGATTTTCACCAGCGGCTCGTTGTTCAGCACCGCGATCACCACCTGGCCAGGCTCGGGCAGGCACGAGCGGTCGATGACCAGCAGGTCCTGATCGTAGATGCCGACCCCGGTCATGCTGTGCCCATCGGCGCGAGCCAGAAAGGTGTGCGGCGCACGCAGGCCCAGCAGCTCATCCAAGGAAATCGGCTCCTCCAGGTGATCCTGCGCCGGCGAAGGAAATCCCGCCGGGATCCGGTAGGCATAAAAGGGAAAGCGGAGCGCCGGCGAAGGAGCGGACGCCCCGAGCAGCGTGATGCGCATGGATGAATACTCAAATACTGTATATTTAAACAGTAACGCGTATTCAGCTCACCCTCAAGCGCACCCGGGTTGCGAGCTCCTGCTCGAAGCCTACGCAAGCTTGCCTAGAACTCCAGAGGTGAACGGTCGCGGCAGACTACCCCCACACGTCGATCAGGGAGCCGCAGACATAACCATGACCACCCAGCAATACCGCAAATGCGCCAGCATCATCCAGCGCGGCCGTCGCCGCCGCGGCAGTGCCGGCCCCCGGGGCCGGCGTGTTCGGCACCAACATCACCGACGCAGGCGCCATGGCCATCGCCATCGCCACCTTCAAGAAGAACGCCGCGCTGCGCCAACCCGTGCGTACTCTCACCAAGGAGGTTGCCAAGCATTCCGGGGCTGGGCCAATGGATGGCGCCGGGCATCTCCTTCGCGATGATCGAAGCGGCCGGCTAACCCTGCGCCTGGAGCCGCGTGGGTATGACCTCGAAGGGCGCCCGCTTCGGTGAATCCGCACGAGCATGAGGATTCCTGGCGAAAAGTGCCCGGATTTGATGGGAAGCCCCACGCTCATGAGGATTTTTTACCGCAACTCCACCCCAGCCAACGGCTCAATCCCCCGCTCGCGATCAATCCGCTCGGCCACCCGGAAGGCCGCCTCCAGCTCGCTGATGCCGTGCTCGCGCATAAGCCGGTAGCGTTCGGCTTTTTCCTCCGGCTCGGTCTGGGCCAGCGCCAGGTACAGGCTGGGCGGTACGGCACGGAACAGGAGTTCCAGCGACTTGCCGAGGATCACTCCCTCGCTGAACTTGCCCGCCTCCTTGCGCGCCGAGAGCATCAACGCCTTCTGCGCCGGCGAGAGCTCGCGAAAGCGGGCGATCTTCTCCACTTCCGCCGGCGGCATCGACAGGCAGATCCACCACTCGATCATGTTGAGCATCGGTTCGGCCGCCTGCGGCAGGTCGTCGATGTTCTGGGTCGCCAGCCAGTACCAGGCGCCGAGCTTGCGCCACATCTTGGTGATCTTCACCACGTAGGGGGCCAGCAGCGGGTTCTTGGTGATGATGTGCCCTTCGTCCGTGACGTTGATGATCGGCCGGCCGAGAAACTGGTCACGTTCGGCGATGTTGTTGACCGTATTGATCAGCGAGCTGTAGGCGATCGACAGCTGCGCGTTGTAGCCCTCGCGGGCGAAGGTCGCCAGGTCGACGATGGTGATGTCGGCCTCCGGCCAGGGCGTGCCGTCACGGTCGAACAGTTCGCCGTCGGCGCCCTGGCAGAGCATGTCCATGGCGTCGGCCATTTCCAGCAGGCGGGTGCGCCGCACCTCCGCCAGCGCCGTATCCAGGGCCCGGTCACGCAGTGCGTCGCGCACGTCGCGGGTCAGCACCGTGCGCTGCTCCGTGCTGCAGCGGCGCGCCGCGGCCAGGATGCACAGGCGGATCAGACTGCGGTCGGCGCGTGTCATGCGCGCCTCCTCCTTGTCCTCGCCGCCGGTGATCATCAGCCGCGCGGTGATCTCCAGCTCGCCCAGCACGTCGCGCTGCTCGTCACCATCAACCGCGATCTCCCCTTCGTCCAAGGCATCGGCGTCCAGCGTGCTGACCTGCGCCGGCGTGTCCACCAGACGCCGGGCATCGGCGAATGGCGCCAGGCTCACGCCGGTACCGGGAGCCAGCGTCACGCGGTGCACACTGAGCCCCAGGCGCGCGGCGAATTCGCCGAACAGGCCGAAACTGTTGCCGGCCTCGACGATGAACAGCCGCGGACGGTAGATGGCCGTGACCTGGGTGAGGATGTTGTTGAGCGCCGCCGACTTGCCCGAGCCGGTCGGACCGAACAGGAACAGGTGGGCGTTCATCTGCCGGTCGAGCCGGTTCAGCGGATCGAAGGTGACGGTGCCGCCGCCCCGGTTGAAGAAAGTGATGCCCGGATGTCCGGTGCCCTGGCTGCGCCCCCACACCGGCGCCAGATTGGCCGCGTGCTGGGCGAACAGCAGTTGCGTGTACCACTGGCGCTTGTCGGCGGCCGGGTCGAACACACAGGGCAGCCAGCGCAGATAGCTGTTCAGCGGCGCTACTTCGTCGTCCTCGCGCACCGGCTGCAGGCCGGCGTTGAGCATCACGTTGGCCAGCTGCAGACCCCGAGCGTCCAGCTCGGCCGCATCGCGGCCGCGCAGGTAGAGGGCCAGCGTGCCCCGGTACAGCTTGTGGGCGCCGCCGATCAGGCCGCGTGCCGTCTGCACGTCCTGACGGGCCTGCTCCGAGGCTAGCGTGTCGCCCACCGCTTTGCGCGCCAGATGGTTGAGGCGCGCCTCCAGCACATCCTGCGGCGTGACCACCAGGGTCAGGCACAGCAACGTGTCCTCAGGCAACTGATCGAACAGCGCACTGACGGCATCGCCACCCTTGCGAGTCTCGCCGGTGAGATGACCAGGCGCCGGCGGCACGCGCAGACGATCCATCACCACCACCCGGTGCGGCATCCCGTCGAAGAACCACAGCCCCTGCGCGGCATCGGATCGCGGCTGGGTGAAAAACAGACGTTGGGCGAAGTCGGTGCCGCTGGCCAGCTCCACCTCCCCCGCTTCTTGTTCCGAGGGATAGCGGGTCAGCGCATAAAAGCGCTCGCGCGCCTCGGCGTCAGTGCCCAGCACGGTCGGGTTGGGATTGAACCAGCGCAGCAACCAGTCGTGGATGTCCGCCGCACCCAGCCGCCGGGCCTTCACCCCGGCATTGGCCAGACCTCCCGGCAGGCGCTCGCAGAGGGTGGCCAGCGCCTGCTCGGGCGACGCCCCGCGCCGGGCCCCAGCCTCC
>NZ_JBOY01000112.1:0-26227 GCF_000647775.1 Pseudomonas sp. RL
AGGCCCGCCAGATGGCGGGCCTGTTCGTTCATGCAGCCTGGACTAGATCAGCGCCCGGGCACGCAACAGCGCCAGCACTTCGCGCACGCACTCCTCGACGGAGTGCGACTGGGTATTGACCACCAGGTCGGCGTCCAGCGGCACATCGTAGGGGAAGGACTCGCCGGGAATGTTGTCCTCGCCGGCGGCGTACAGACCCTGCGGATCCCGCTCGCGGCAGACCATCGGCGACGCCTGCACGTACACGGTGATCAGGCGCTCGGCGCCGATGATCGCCCGCGCCTGCTCACGCCCTTCCGCGCTCGGCGCCACAAAAGCCGCCAGGGTCAGCAGGCCGGCTTCGTTGAACTGACGTGCCACCAGGGCGGCACGACGCCAGTTCTCGGCACGGCCGGCGCGATCCTGCGGCAGACCCTTGTTGATGTCATGACGCAGGTTCTGGCCGTCCAGCACGAACACCGCGCGCCCCATGTTGAACAGTGTGCGTTCCAGGGCATAGGCCAAGGTGCTCTTGCCAGCGCCGGACAGGCCGCTGAACAGCACGGTGGCCGGCTGCTGGCCGAAGCGTACGGCCCGCTCCTCACGGCTGACATGCCCGCCTACGGCCTGATGTCCATGGCCGGCTGCCGGTGCGATGATCATGCCGGCGCCCACGGTGACGTTGCTCAGCCGATCGATGACGATGAACGCGCCGGTGGTGCGGTTATCCGCATAGCCATCCAGGGCGATCGGCGCGTCCAGGCTGACATTGACCCGCGCGATGCCGTTCAACGGCAGGCTGCTGGCCGCGCATTCCTCGAGGCTGTTGACGTCCACCTGATGGATGATCGACGGGATCGTCCCCGGCACATAGCTGGTAGCGCGCTTGAAGTCGTACTTGCGCCCCGGCTGCATGGGCTCCTCGCCCAGCCAGACCAGCATGGCTTCGAAGCTGTCGCTGACCTGCGGACGGTTGTCGGCGTGCACTAGCATGTCGCCGCGCGACACATCGATCTCGTCCTCCAGGGTCAGGGTGATGGCCTGGCCGGGGCCGGCCTGTTCCAGCTCGCCCTCGAAGGTGACGATCGACTTGATGCGGCTCGCCTTGCCCGAGGGCAGCGCCACCACCGCGTCACCCTTGCGAACCACGCCCGACGCGAGCGTACCGGCAAAGCCCCGGAAGTTCAGGTTCGGGCGATTCACGTACTGCACCGGGAAACGCATGTCGTCGAGGTTGCGATCGGCAGCGATCTCCACCGTCTCGAGGATTTCCATCAGCGGCTGGCCCGTGTACCAGGGCGCACGCTCGGAGCGGTTGACCACGTTGTCGCCCTTGAGGGCGGACATGGGCACGAAGTGCAGCGAGCTGGCCTGGCGATCCAGGCCGATGCGCTCGGCGAAGTCCAGATAGTCGGCGCGGATGCGCTCGAACACGCCCTGGTCGAAATCCATCAGGTCCATCTTGTTGATGGCCACCACGATGTGGCGGATGCCCAGCAGCGAGGCGATGTAGCTGTGCCGGCGGGTCTGGGTCTGCACGCCGTAGCGGGCGTCCACCAGGATGATGGCCAGGTCGCAGGTCGAGGCGCCGGTGGCCATGTTGCGTGTGTACTGCTCGTGGCCGGGGGTGTCGGCAATGATGAACTTGCGCTTGGCGGTGCTGAAGTAGCGATAGGCCACGTCGATGGTGATGCCCTGCTCGCGCTCGGCCTGCAGGCCATCCACCAGCAGCGCCAGGTCGACGTCATCGCCGGTGGTGCCGACTTTCTTCGAGTCGCGGGTAATGGCTTCCAGATGGTCCTCGTAGATCATCTTGGAGTCGTGCAGCAGACGGCCGATCAGCGTGCTCTTGCCGTCGTCCACGTTGCCGCAGGTAAGGAAGCGCAGCAGTTCCTTGCGTTCGTGCTGGGCCAGGTAGGCGAGGATGTCCTCGCTGATCAGTTCGGATTGATGCGACATGATGCGTGGTCCTCAGAAGTAGCCCTGGCGTTTCTTTTCTTCCATCGAGCCCGCCTGATCGTGGTCGATCACTCGGCCCTGGCGCTCGGAGGTACGCGTCAACAGCATTTCCTGGATGATTTCCGGCAGCGTGGTGGCGGTCGATTCCACCGCGCCGGTCAGCGGGTAGCAGCCCAGGGTGCGGAAACGCACCATCCTCTTCTGGATGCTCGCCTTCTGCTCGGCGGTCAGGTACTGGAGGATGCGCTCGTCGTCGATCATGATCAGCGCGCCATTCATCTCGATCACTTCGCGCTCCGCCGCGTAATACAGCGGCACGATCGGAATGCCTTCCAGGTAGATGTATTGCCAGATGTCCAGCTCGGTCCAGTTGGACAGCGGGAAGACGCGGATCGACTCGCCCTTCTTCACCTTGCCGTTGTAGATGTTCCACAGCTCGGGGCGCTGGTTCTTCGGGTCCCAGCGGTGCTTGCTGTCGCGGAAGGAATACACGCGCTCCTTGGCGCGGGACTTCTCTTCGTCGCGGCGCGCGCCACCGAAGGCGGCATCGAAGCCGTACTTGTCGAGCGCCTGCTTCAGGCCCTCGGTCTTCATCACGTCGGTGTGCTTGGCACTGCCGTGGGTGAAGGGGTTGATGCCCTGGGCGATGCCGTCCGGGTTGGTGTGGGTGATCAGCTCCAGGCCCATTTCCTCGACCATGCGGTCGCGGAAGCGGTACATCTCCTGGAACTTCCACTGGGTATCCACATGCATGACCGGGAACGGCAGCTTGCCGGGATAGAAGGCCTTGCGGGCCAGGTGGAGCATGACAGCCGAGTCCTTGCCGATGGAATACAGCATCACGGGGTTATCGAACTCGGCGGCCACTTCACGAATGATGTGGATGCTTTCCGCTTCCAGCTGCTTCAGGTGCGTCAGTTTCTCGACCATGACTACTCACACGTGCGGGGTTTCGGCCTACGGGCCGTGGGCGAGCGCGCACCATAGCACCCGGGGTTTCTTCTAAGAATCCCGACATCTAGAACAAAGTTTCATATTCATATAGCGATCAAATCGGGTTGTCGCAGTCGATGAAGCGGTGCTCGATGCCGAAGCGCTGCGCCAGATAGTCGCCCAGCGCCTGCACCCCGTAGCGCTCGGTGGCATGGTGACCGGCCGCGATGAAACCGATGCCGTTCTCCCGAGCGCTGTGGAAGGTCGGCTCGGACGCCTCGCCGGTCAGGTACAGGTCGACCCCGGCGGCGATCGCCTGGTCGATGTAACCCTGGCCACCCCCGGTGCACCAGCCCACCCGCTGGATGGGGCGCGCGCAATCCACCAGCAGCGGCTCCCGGTCGAGGGCCACGGCCACCTGCCGGGCGAAATCCGCGGCGCTCATCGGCTCGGGCAGATGGCCCACCAAGGCAACGGAGCGCGGATTGTCGGGCTCCAGCGGACCGTCCACCTGCAGGCCGAGGCGCCGCGCCAGCTGCACGTTGTTGCCAACCTCATGGTGCACGTCCAGCGGCAGGTGATAGGCCAGCAGGCTGATGTCGTGGGTCAGCAGGGTCTTCAGCCGTCGCTGCTTCATGCCGACGACACAGGGGCTCTCGTTCTTCCAGAAATAGCCGTGGTGTACCAACACCAGATCGGCACCCTCCACCACCGCGGCATCCAGCAGGACCTGGCTGGCGGTCACCCCGCTGACGATCCGACGCACCCGGGAGCGGCCTTCGACCTGCAGGCCGTTGGGGCAGTAATCGGCGATCTTCGCCGCAGCAAGATAACGATCGGCTTCGAAAACCAGAGTAGACAGGTCGATACCCATAGGCAGTTCCTTTTAACAGCCGGACGGCTGCTTCTTTGCGATGCGCGTCCGTATAATGTCGCGACTTCATCGAGGGGTCGCTCGTGTCGAGAAAGCGAATCTTACCGTTGCTGCGGGCCTTGAACACTCACCCGCTACTGCGGGCCCGTGCCGAGGGCAAAACCTTCCGCAGCCGCATGAGCCGCGCCATGCCGCGCTGGCTCGGCGAACGCACCCTCGATCCTCAACAGCTGCGCAGGACACTGCGCTATTTTGGCTGGCCGCTGCTGACCGGCCTGCTGCTGGCGCTGCTGCTGATCGAGCGGCATCCCGAATGGGTTGGCCTGTCCGGTGCCCCGACCCCGGCGGTGTTTCCCCTGCCCGCCCTGGAAGGTCCGGTCTCCTACTCCCGCGCCGTGGATCGCGCCGCGCCGGCGGTGGCCAACCTGTACACCACCAAGGTGGTCAGCAAGCCGGACCATCCGCTCTACCAGGACCCGCTGTTTCGCCACTTCTTCGGCGAGAGCCTGCCGCGGCAGCGCCGCCTGGAGTCGAGCCTCGGCTCGGCGGTGATCATGACCCATGACGGCTACCTGCTGACCAACAACCACGTGACCAGCGGCGCCGACCAGATCGTGGTGGCACTCAAGGACGGCCGCGAGACCCTGGCCCGGGTGATCGGCAGCGACCCGGAGACCGACCTGGCGGTGCTCAAGATCGACCTGCCCAACCTGCCGTCGATCCCGCTCGGGCGCTCCGACGGCATCCGCATCGGCGACGTGACCCTGGCCATCGGCAACCCGTTCGGCGTCGGTCAGACGGTGACCATGGGCATCATCAGTGCCACCGGCCGCAACCAGCTGGGCCTGAACACCTACGAGGACTTCATCCAGACCGACGCGGCCATCAACCCGGGCAATTCCGGCGGTGCGCTGGTGGATGCCCACGGCAACCTGATCGGCATCAACACGGCAATCTTCTCCAAGTCCGGCGGCTCGCAGGGCATCGGCTTCGCCATCCCGGTCAAGCTGGCCCTGGAGGTGATGCAGTCGATCACCGAGCACGGCCAGGTGATTCGCGGCTGGCTGGGCATCGAAGTGCAGGCGCTGACGCCCGAATTGGCGGAATCCTTCGGCCTGGGCGCGCGCAGCGGCGTAATCGTCGCCGGCGTGTATCGGGACGGGCCGGCACAGCGCGCCGGTTTGCAGCCGGGCGACCTGATCCTGCGCATGGACGACCAGGCGATCGTCGACGGTCGCGGCGCCATGAACCAGGTGGCCCGCGCCCGGCCGGGACAGCAGATCAGCATCGAGATCCTGCGTAACGGCAAGCCGCTGACGCTCGACGCGGAAGTCGGCCTGCGCCCGCCGGTCCCTTCCAGCACCGAACGCCCCTGACGCCCGCGCCCACGAACCGCAGCGGGCGGTGAGTGCGACTTCAGTCGCGAGCGTTTGAGCGGGATTGCACTAAAAGCATCGCGACAGAAGGCGCACCCACAAAAAGCGGCCGCCTCGCGGCTTCAGCCGAATCTCTACCTCAACCGCACATTCCGCGCAGCGCCTCGACCAGCGCCTGGTTCTGCTCCGGCGTGCCCACGGTGATGCGCAGGAACTGGGCGATGCGTGGCTGCTTGAAGTGGCGCACGATCACGCCCTGCTCGCGCAGGCCGGCGGCCAGGGTGGCGGCGTCCTGTCCCGGGTGGCGGGCGAAGATGAAGTTGGCGGCCGACGGCAGCACCTCGAAGCCCAGCCCGGTCAGTTCGCCGACCAGTCGCTCGCGGCTGTCGATCACCTTGCGGCAGCAGTCCTCGAAATAGTCGCGGTCCTCGAACGCCGCCGCCGCACCGGCAATCGCCAGGCGATCCAGCGGGTAGGAGTTGAAGCTGTTCTTGATGCGCTCCAGCGCCTCGATCAGCTCGGGATGACCGACCGCCAGGCCGACACGCAGGCCGGCCAGAGAGCGCGACTTGGACAGCGTCTGGGTGACCAGCAGGTTCGGGTAGCGGTCGACCAGCGCGATGGCGCTCTCGCCGCCGAAATCCACATAAGCCTCGTCGATCACCACCGCGCTGTCCGGGCTGGCCTGCAGCAGTCGCTCGATCTCGGCCAGGCCCAGCAGGCGGCCGGTCGGCGCGTTCGGGTTGGGGAAGATGATGCCGCCATTGGGCCGCGCGTAGTCGTCGACGCGGATCTGGAATGCCTCGTCCAGCGCCACGGTTTCGAAATCGATGCCGTACAGGCCGCAATACACCGGGTAGAAGCTGTAAGTGACGTCCGGGAACAGCACTGGGCGATCATGCTGGAACAGCCCGTGGAAGATGTGCGCCAGCACTTCGTCGGAACCGTTGCCGACAAACACCTGCTCGGGGCGCACCCGGTAATGGGTGGCCACGGCCTGCTTGAGGCGCTCGCCGTTGGGGTCCGGGTACAGGCGCAGGCTATCGTTCAGCTCCGCCTGCATGGCGGCGATGGCCTTCGGCGACGGCCCGTAGGGGTTCTCGTTGGTGTTGAGCTTGACCAGCCGGGCCAGTTTGGGCTGCTCACCCGGCACGTACGGCACCAGGTCCTTGACGAAAGGGCTCCAGAATCGGTTCATCGCCCTTCTCTCCTCGAATGGATGCGGTTTGGCGTAGGGTGGAAAGCGCCGCAGCGTTTTCCACCGGCTGACATCGGGCGGAAAAGGCCGGCGGCCTTTTCCGCCCGGCGGCTTACTTGATGCGGTACTCGGCGCTGCGTGCGTGGGCGGTCAGCGACTCGCCGCGCGCCAGCACCGAGGCCACCTTGCCCAGCGCCGAGGCGCCCTCGGCCGAGCAGTGGATGATCGACGAGCGCTTCTGGAAGTCGTAGACGCCCAGCGGCGAGGAGAAGCGCGCGGTGCCGGAAGTGGGCAGCACGTGGTTGGGGCCGGCGCAGTAGTCGCCCAGCGCCTCGGCGGTGTAGCGGCCCATGAAGATCGCGCCGGCGTGGCGGATCTGCGGCAGATACTGCTCGGGATTTTCCACCGACAGCTCCAGATGCTCGGGGGCGATGCGGTTGGCCACCTCGATGGCCTGGGCCATGTCGGCTACCTGGATCAGCGCGCCGCGACCCTGCAGCGAGGTGCGGGCGATGGCTTCGCGCTCCAGGGTCGGCAGCAGCTTGGCGATGCTGGCGGCCACGCGGTCGAGGAAGGCGGCGTCCGGGCTGACCAGGATGGCCTGGGCGTCCTCGTCGTGCTCGGCCTGGGAGAACAGGTCCATGGCGATCCAGTCCGGATCGGTCTGGCCGTCGCAGACCACGAGGATTTCCGACGGGCCGGCGATCATGTCGATGCCGACCTTGCCGAACACGTGGCGCTTGGCGGTGGCCACGTAGATGTTGCCGGGGCCGACGATCTTGTCCACCGGCGGCACGCTCTCGGTGCCATAGGCCAGCGCGGCCACGGCCTGGGCGCCGCCGATGCAGAACACCCGGTCGACGCCGGCGATGGCGGCGGCGGCCAGCACGATCTCGTTGAGCTCGCCGCGCGGCGTCGGCACCACCATGACCACCTCGGGCACACCGGCGACCTTGGCGGGAATGGCATTCATCAGCACCGACGACGGATAGGCGGCCTTGCCGCCCGGCACGTACAGGCCGGCGCGGTCCAGCGGGGTGACCTTCTGGCCCAGCACGGTGCCGTCGGCCTCGGTGTAGCTCCAGGAATCCTGGCGCTGCTTCTCGTGGTAGCTGCGCACCCGCGCCGCAGCGGTTTCCAGCGCCTGGCGCTGCTCGGGCGTGATGCGCTGCAGCGCCAGCTCCAGGCGCTCGCGCGGCAGGATCAGATCGGCCATCGAGGTCGCTTCGACCTGGTCGAAACGCTGGCTGTATTCCACCAGCGCGGCATCGCCGCGACTGCGCACGTTGGCGATGATCTCCAGCACGCGCTGGTTGACCGCATCGTCGGACACGCTTTCCCAGCTCAGCAGATGATCCAGGTGTCGGGCGAACTCCGGATCAGCGGCATTGAGTCGACGCAGGGAAAGATCAGCAGTCATGGCAGGCCTCGTAATGGCAGTGGCTCGGGCGTCGCTAGACTATCAAGCCCGCCGCGTGGACGCCCGAGAAAAAGGCTATGACGCGGATAGGCCGATCAAACGTGGTGTCGCTCGACCGCCTCGCGCAGGGTTTCGATCAGCGCCTGGATGCGGGCGTGCTTCATCTTCATGGACGCCTTGTTGACGATCAGCCGCGAGCTGATGGTGGCGATCAGCTCCTGGGGCTCCAGGCCGTTGGCGCGCAGGGTATTGCCGGTGTCGACCACGTCGATGATCTTGTCGGCCAGGCCGACCAGCGGCGCCAGCTCCATGGAGCCGTACAGCTTGATGATGTCCACCTGGCGGCCCTGTTCGGCGTAGTAGCGCTTGGCGACATTGACGAACTTGGTGGCCACCTTCAGCCGGCCCCTGGGTTCGGGCGCGCCGACCTTGCCGGCGGTCATCAGCTTGCAATTGGCAATCTTCAGGTCCAGCGGCTCGTAAAGACCCTGGCCACCGAACTCCATCAGCACGTCCTTGCCCGCCACGCCGAGATCGGCGGCGCCCTGCTCCACATAGGTGGGCACGTCGGTGGCACGCACGATCAGCAGGCGCACATCCTCCAGGCTGGTGGGGATGATCAGCTTGCGGCTCTTGTCCGGATTCTCGGTGGGAACGATGCCGGCTTCGGCCAGCAGCGGCAGGGTGTCATCGAGAATGCGGCCCTTGGACAGCGCAATGGTGAGCATGGTGAATCCTTGAGAAACGGACGACGGGAGCGCCAGGCTCCCGTCAAAGGCCTTAGTTGGGCACGCGACGAATCTTGGCGCCCAGCAGCTGGAGCTTTTCCTCGATGCACTCGTAGCCACGGTCGATGTGGTAGATGCGGTCGATCAGCGTCTCGCCCTCGGCCACCAGCGCGGCGATCACCAGGCTGGCGGAGGCGCGCAGGTCGGTGGCCATCACGGGGGCGGCCTTCAACTGCGGCACGCCGGTGACGATGGCGGTGTTGCCCTCGACCAGGATCTGCGCACCCATGCGGTTCATTTCGTAGACGTGCATGAAGCGGTTCTCGAACACCGTTTCCACCACGGTGCCGACGCCTTCGGCCACGGCGTTCATGGCGATGAACTGCGCCTGCATGTCGGTGGGGAACGCCGGATAGGGCGCGGTACGCACGTTAACCGCGCGCGGACGATTGCCCTTCATGTCCAGTTCGATCCAGTCACTGCCGGTGGAAATGTGCGCGCCAGCTTCCTCAAGCTTGGCCAGCACGGCCTCCAGGATGGTCGGATCGGTGTCCTTGAGCTTCACGCGGCCCCGGGTCGCGGCGGCCGCCACCAGGTAGGTGCCGGTCTCGATGCGGTCGGGCATCACGCTGTAGCGACCGCCACCCAGGCGCTTCACGCCCTCGATGGTGATGGTGTCGGTACCGGCGCCGCTGACCTGCGCGCCCATGGCGTTGAGGAAGTTGGCCAGGTCAACCACTTCCGGCTCGCGCGCGGCGTTTTCCAGCACGGTGCGACCGTTGGCCAGCGCCGCGGCCATCATGATGTTCTCGGTGCCGGTCACGCTGACCACGTCGAAGAAGAAGCGTCCGCCACGCAAGCCACCAGCCGGCGCCTTGGCCTTGATGTAGCCGCCCTCCACCTCGATCTCGGCGCCCAGGGCTTCCAGGCCGCGGATGTGCAGGTCCACCGGGCGCGAGCCGATGGCGCAGCCGCCAGGCAGCGCCACCTCGGCCTGACCGAAGCGGGCAACCATCGGGCCGAGCACCAGGATCGACGCGCGCATGGTCTTGACCAGTTCGTAGGGCGCCACCAGGGTCTGGATGCTGCTGGCATCCACCTCGACGCTGAGCTTCTCGTCGATGATCGGCTGCACGCCCATGCGACCGAACAGCTCGATCATGGTGGTGATGTCATGCAGGTGCGGCAGGTTGCACACGGTGACCGGCGTATCAGCCAGCAGGGTGGCAGCCAGGATCGGCAGGGCGGAGTTCTTCGCCCCGGAAATGCGGATTTCGCCGTCGAGGCGATTGCCACCGGTGATGATCAGTTTGTCCATAGGTCTCTCGGCGTCGACGCCTCAGGAGCGCTCGGCCCACTGGGCGCGGCTGTAGAATTTCATAGTGACGGCATGGATGCTGCCGTCGGCGATCCAGGGATTGAGGTGCGCGTAGATCTGCTGCTGGCGCTTGACCGGGCTGAGCGCGGCCAGCGCGTCGTCGATCAGGTTCAGCTGGAAGCTGCAGCCCGCGCCTTCCACTTCGACCTGCACGCCCGGCAGTTGCTCTTCAAGAAAGTTCTTAACGTCCAGTGCCTGCATCTCAACCTCGCTCGGCGCGTTCGGATAGTACGGAGCCCTGGGCTCGCGAGCCGGGCATCATACAAAAAAAGCCCGGACGTCGCGACTCACGCACTGGCGTCCGCGGGCAGGATTTCCAGCAGCTGGCAGACCTCGGCGATCTGCCGCATGTCGGCGGGCAGCGCCTGTACCCGCAGTGTCTTCCCGGCCGCCTCGGCGTCACGCAGGAAAGCCAGCAGCAGCGCCAGACCGACGCTGCTGGATTTCTCCACCGCCGACAGATCCAGGCACAGCGCACCACTCTGGTTGTTGCGGATCAGCGCGCGACCCTGCTCGCGCAGGCCGGGGCCGGTGCGAAAATCCAGCACACCGGCAAGTTGTAGCCGTCCGTCGGACTCGGCATGGATACTTGCGCTCATCGGCCGCTCGCCTGCTGGGCCTCGGCGCTATCCTTGGCCTGCTCGACCACCTGCACCCAGCCGTCGATGGTCTTGTCCAGGTCGTTGCCATTGCGCTGCATAGCCTCGGCGAACTGGTCGCGGAACAGCTTTCCGACGTTGATGCCGTTGATGATCACGTTGCGCAGCAGCCAGGTATCACCCTGCTTGACCATGGTGTAGGAGAGCGGATAGACCACGCCGTTCTGGCCGATCACCTCCATGCCGACGCTGGCGCGATCCGGCTCGGTCTGGCGACCAGGCAGGATGCGAATACCCTGGTTGTCGTACTCAAGCAGCGCGTTGCCGTAGAACTGCATCAGGCTGCGCTTGAAGTTGTCCTCGAAACGCAGCATCTGCGCCTCGCTGGCCTGGCGCGAGTACTTGACGGTCATGATGCTGCGCGAAATCCCGCGCACATCCACCACCGGACCGAGGATCTCGTTCAGGGCCTGGTAGAACGCCTCGCGGTCGGTGCGATAGCGCTCCTTGTTGGCCTTCAGGTCGCCGAGCATGCGCTCGACGCTCTGTTCCACCACCTGCTGGGCGGTGGGCGCGGCACTGGCCAGCAGCGGCAAGCCGAGCAGCAGGGTCAGGAGGGTGTGCCGAACGGCATTGATCAGAACAGTCATCATTGGCCCTCTTTGTTCACGGTATTGAGCAGGAACTTGCCAATCAGGTCCTCGAGTACCAGTGCCGACTGGGTGTCGCGGATCTCGCCACCCTCGCGCAGCACCTCTTCCTCGCCACCGACGCTGATACCGATGTACTTCTCGCCCAGCAGGCCGGCGGTGAGGATCGAGGCGGTGGAGTCGGTCGGCAGGTTGTCCACCGCACGGTCGACCTCGAGGGTGACCCGACCGGTGTAGCGTTCCTTGTCCAGGTCGACGGCGACCACCTTGCCGATGGTCACACCGGCCATGGTTACCTTGGCGCGCGGCGTCAGCCCGGCGACGTTGTCGAAATAGGCGTAGAGCCGGTAGGTATCACCGGAGCCGACCGCCGACAGGCCGCTGACGCGCAGGGCGAGCAGCAGCAGGGCAAGCAGGCCGGCGAGCAGGAACAGGCCCACGCCGATTTCCAGAGTGCGGCTTTGCATCAGAAGTCTCCAAACATCAGGGCAGTCAGAATGAAGTCGAGGCCGAGCACGGCCAGCGAGGCGTAGACGACGGTACGGGTGGTGGCGCGGCTGATGCCTTCGGAGGTCGGCTCGCAGTCATAGCCCTGGAACACGGCGATCCAGGTAACCACGAAGGCGAACACCACGCTCTTGATGACGCCATTCACGACGTCTTCCATGAAGCGCACGCTGTTCTGCATGTTGCCCCAGTAGGAACCCTCGTAGACGCCCAGCCAGTCCACCGCGACCATGGCGCCGCCCCAGATGCCGACCACGCTGAAGATGGCGGCCAGCAGGGGCATGGAAATGAAACCGGCCCACAGGCGCGGCAGGACCACGTACTTGAGCGGATCGACGCCGATCATCTCGAAGCTGGACAACTGCTCGGTGGACTTCATGTTGCCGATCTCGGCGGTCAGCGCCGAGCCGGCGCGGCCAGCGAACAGCAGTGCGGTGACCACCGGGCCCAGCTCGCGCAGCAGGGTCAGCGCGACCATCTGGCCGACGGCCTGCTCGGAGCCGAAATCACTGAGGATGTTGAAGCCCTGCAGCGCCAGCACCATGCCGATGAAGATGCCGGACACCACGATGATCGGCAGCGACAGCACGCCGACGAAATACAGCTGCTTGATCAGCAACTGCAGGCCGTTGCCCAGTCCGCTGCGGCCCGCCAGCACATGGAACAGGAATAGGGTCGAGCGACCCAGGGCCTGGCAGACATCCAGGCCGGCCTTGCCGAGCAGGCGGATACGTTCAAGGGGAGACTTCGTGCGCATCAGCGGCTTCCCAGCAGGTCGGCGCGGTAATCCACCGCCGGATAATGGAAGGGCACCGGACCGTCCGGGGTGCCCTGCATGAACTGGCGTACCCGTGGATCATCGGAATTCATCAGCTCGTCGGGCGTGCCCTGGCCCAGCACCTTGCCATCGCCGACCACATACAGGTAATCGGCGATGCTGGCGGTTTCCGCCAGGTCATGGGAGACGACGATGCTGGTGATGCCCAGCGCGTCGTTGAGCAGGCGGATCAGGCGCACCAGCACGCCCATGGCGATCGGATCCTGGCCGACGAAGGGCTCGTCATACAGAAGGATCTGCGGATCGAGGGCGATGGCTCGCGCCAGCGCCACGCGGCGCTTCATGCCGCCGGACAGCTCGTCGGGCATCAACTCGATGGCGCCGCGCAGGCCGACGGCCTGCAGCTTCATCAGCACGATGTCGCGAATCATCTCTTCGGGCAACTCGGTGTGCACGCGCAGCGGGAAGGCGACGTTCTCGAACACGTTCAGATCGGTGAACAGCGCACCGCTCTGGAACAGCACGCCGAACTGCTTGCGCATGTCGAACAGCGCGCCGCGACCGAGGGTCGGCAGATTGACGCCGTTGACCCAGACCTCGCCCTTCTCGGGGCGCAGCTGGGCGGCGATCAGCCGCAGCAAGGTGGTCTTGCCGCAACCGGAGGGCCCCATGATTCCGGTGACTTTCCCGCGCGGAAACACCAGGTCCACGTTGTCGAAGATGGCCCGCTCGCCGCGCCGGAAGGTCAACCCCTTCAGCTCGACCGCATGCTCGTGGTCAGTCACATCAACCTCCTGTAGCGCCTCTCGGCAGCCACCTGGGTGGCGGCGAAAACGGCGCGCACTATACCACCTTCATCAAACATTCATCACTGAACGTATGATCCGAAAGCGGCGACAGCACAGGAGCGAAGGATGCCGCCCGCCCGACAACAGTCAGGCGGGCGGAAGGCGCCTCATCAGAAGGCGAAGGTCAACACCACGTTGAACAGCATGGCGGCGACAAAACCGATCGGCGCCGCGCGCAACAGCAGCTGCGGGAACAGCTCCGCACGCCCCTGCTCGGTGCGACAGGAGCCCAGGATCAGGCTGCCACCGGAAGAGAACGGCGAGATGGCGGTGGCCTGGGAACCCACCACGATGCTGACAAACAGCACCATCGGGTCCAGCCCCATCTGCGCGGCGATCGGCAGCACCATGGGGAACAGCGCCGGCGTGACCACCCCCAGCGTGCTGGCGAACAGCGACATGAACGCCGCCACCACACCGAACACCACCGGCACCAGCAGCGGCGGGATGGTGGCCCCGATCCAGGAGGCCAGCGCATCAATGGTGCCGGCCTTGATCGCCACGGCGATCAGCATGCCAACCCCGCAGATCATCACCAGCGTCCCCCAGGGCACTGCGGCCATGGCCTTGCGCTCGTCACCGACCTTGAGCAGCAACGCCAGCACCGAGAACAGGCTGGCAATCAGGCCGATATCCATCTTGGCGTTGATCAGCTTAAAGGTCGGACTGTCCGGGAAAGCCATGTGCAGCACCGGCGCGGCCAACACGATGGCCATCATGGCCAGGGTCAGCCACAGGGTGGTCTTCTGCTCACGGTTCAGCGGGCTCGGCACGCTGGCTGCGAAGCTGGCGTCCTTGAGCGCTCGGCCGCTGCGCGAGAAGAACACGAAGGCGGAAATCACCACCAGGGGCACGACCATGGTGCTGACGAAGATCGCGAAGCTGTGGATGAAGGCCTCGCTTTCCGGCACGCCAGCGGTAGTCATCAGGCCGCGGAAGATGATGCCGCTCTGGCTGGATACAAAGTTGGCCCCACCCAGCGCGCCATAGTTAACCGCCAGCGCGCCAAGGATCATGCTCATGCCGGTGCGCTCGCACAGCAGCAGCGTGATCGGCGCCATGAACGCCAGCACCGTATAGAAACCGGCGCCCATGCCGGCGATCAGGCTGGAGGCGACGAACACCGCATAGGGCAGCAGGTGCGGCAAGCGGCGACAGCCATAGATGAGGTGTTCGGCAAGCTTTTCCAGCGTGCCGTTGACAATGGCGAAGCTGTAGAACAGGCACACCGAAAAGATCACGAAGAAGATCTTCAGTGGCCACATGCCGATCACCTCGGCGGGCTTGAGGCCCATGCCGAAGCAGCCGATCAGGTAAGCGAAGGCGATGGCGAACAGGCCGATATTGATCTTGGTGCGGTACCCGAGCACCACCGCGATGACGATCGCGGCAACCACTAACATGCTGATCATGAAATTCTCTCTGTGCGGCGGCTATCGGGCCAGGAAGCCGAAAAGCTCGGCGGGATTTTCCACCAGCACGCGGGCACGCTCGGCGGGATCGGGCAACAGCCGCTCAAGGAAAGCGAACTGCGCCGCATGGTCGGTATGCTCCTCGAACTGGGTATGCGGCCAGTCGCTACCCCACAGGAAACGCCCCACTCCGCCGCAGGCCTGGCGCAACTGCGCCAGCACGACAGCCGCTTGTGCAAGATCGCTCTCGCTGCGGTAGGCCGCCGACAGCTTGACCCACACCGGCGCCTGTCCCAGCAGAGCCAGGGCTGCCCGGTGGGCGGCATTGTTCATGTCGATTCCACCGCGCGGCAGGCCAAAATGGTCCACCACCACGTTCACACCGGCATCGATCATCGGCCGGATGACGTACGCCAGATCATCGAACCCCCGCTGCACTTCGACATGCCAGCTTCGCTGTGCCAGGCGCTTGAAGAATTCCTGCCAGCGCGGCACCTGGTAATCCTCCAGCGGCTGGCCGATCAGGTTCAGGCGAACCCCCACCACACCGGCCGCGCCCAGCTCATCCAGTTCGGCGTCGTCGATATCCGGCGAGACCACGGCCACTCCGCGCAGCCGTTCGGGGTAGCGACGCAGCGCCTCGAGCATGAAGCGGTTGTCGGTGCCCAGGAAGCTGGGCTGGATCAGCACCCCATGGGAAAGCCCGCAGCGATCCAGCTGGGCGAGAAACTGCTCAACGCTGGCATCGTAGTCGGGACTGTAGCGACGGCCGCTCGCCAGTGGCAGGTCGCGGCGGAAGATGTGCGCATGGGTATCGATTCCGGAAATCCCGGAACAAGCGGATGAAGGCATCACGGCTTACCTTTGATGATCATTGTTCAAGCCGAAGCCCCACTGCGGGGGTGCTTAATTCATCTATATGATTAGATGATCGGTTGACCATATCTCTAGCGGTAAAACCTTGTCAACCGCACGCCGGGTGGTAGAGTTGCGCGATTTTCCTGCCGGGGAGGACGGCCATGGCCCACGCGAGCCTGGGGCATGACGAGCGGCTGCCGCTCTATCAGCGCCTGAAAGACGAAATGCTGGACAAGATCGCCGACGGCACCTGGCTGCCCGACCAGGCCATTCCCACCGAGGCGGAGCTGACGCGCCACTACGGAGTGGCGGTCGGCACGGTGCGCAAGGCGGTGGACATGCTGGTGGCGGAAGGCCTGTTGCAACGCATTCAGGGTCGCGGCACCTTCCTGCGCCGACCGAATTTCGACGGCTCGCTGCTGCGCTTCTTCCGAGGCGGCGAACAGGTACCGGAAGGGCGCATCCTCTCGCGCAGCCTGGAAACCCCGCCGGCCTCGGTGGCACAGGCCCTCGGGCTGGCCAGCGGCGAGCAAACCCTCCGCTTGCTGCGGCTGCGCCTGATTGATGGCCTGCCGCTGTTCCATGAGGTGATCTGGCTACCGGCGACCCGCTTTGCCGCCCTGCTTGATATCCAGCCGGAAGCCTTCGGCAATCTGCTGTACCCCTTCTACGAGCAAACCTGCGGCCAGCGTGTGGCTTCGGCCAAGGAAACCCTCACCGTCGAGCCGGCCGGCGCGGATATCGCCGCCACCCTGGGCCTGGAAGCCGGCAATCCGGTGGTGGTGATTGAACGCCTGGCCCTGGGCTACGATCGCCAGCCCATCGAGTACCGCGTCTCCCGCGCCGCCGCCGACACCTTCCGCTACCAGATCGAGATTTCCTGACGGGGCCGGCGGCTCACAACCGAAAGCGACTGACCAGCCCCTGCAGCTGATTACCGAGTCGCGCCAGCTCGACGCTCGACACGGCCGTCTGGCCGCTGGCCGTTGCGCTCTGCTCGGTGACGTCGCGCACACTGACGATGCGCCGACTGACCTCCTCGGCCACCGCGCTCTGCTGTTCGGCCGCCGCGGCGATCTGCTGGTTCATCGTCTCGATGCTCGACACCGCCCGGGTGATGCCCTGAAGCGCGTCACCGGCTTCGCCGCTCAAACCCACGCTGCTGAACGCCAGCGCCTGGCTGTTCTCCAACTGACCGGCAACCCTGTGGGCGCTGGCCTGCAGGGCGACGATCAGTTGTTCGATCTCCGCCGTGGACTCGGCGGTGCGCTGCGCCAGCGTGCGGACCTCGTCGGCTACCACCGCGAAGCCGCGCCCCGCCTCTCCGGCCCGGGCCGCCTCGATGGCCGCGTTCAGCGCCAGCAGGTTGGTCTGCTCGGCCACCGCGCGGATCACATCCAGCACCCGACCGATCTTGTCGCTCTCCTGCTCCAGGTCGGCCATCGCGCCGCTGGAGCGGTGCACCTCGGCGGCCAACCGCTCGATCTGCTGCAGCACCTCAACCACCACCTGGCTACCCTGGCGCGCCTCGGCATCGGCGCGGGTAGCGGCCTGGGAAGCCTGCCCGGCGTTGCGCGCCACGTCCTGCGCGGTGGCGGACATTTCCTGCATGGCGGTAGCCACCTGGTCCGTTTCGTCCTTTTGCCGGCCGATACCGGCCCGGGCCTGCTCGGTGACCGCCGACAGCTCCTCCGCCGCGCTGGCCACCTGACCGGCGCCATCGCGGATGCCGCCGATCAGCTCACGCAGGGTCCGGCCCATGCGCTGCACGCCCTGCTGCAACACGCCGATCTCGTCGCGACGCACTGACAGCGACAGCTCGCTGAGATCGCCGGACGCTATGCGCTCGACGACCTTCAGCGTCTCGCCCAGGCGCCCGGTGATCTGTCGCGTGATCAGCCAGGCGGACAGCACGCCCAGCAGCAGCGCCAGCAGCGCGCCGACCATCAGCACCTGGCGTGCCGAGGCGGTTTCCTGGTCGCGACGCTGAAACTGATCGGCACTCAGCGCCTTGCTGAGACGGGCGATTTCGTTGCCGTGCCCGAGCTGCTGCTCCTGGGCAGCCAGGATCTCGGCGTGTGCCACCCGAAACGCCTCCACCGCGCCTTGATAGGCCTCCAGGCGCGCCCGCACGCTGGTCATGGCCTGGCGATGGTCGGCGCCAAACGTCGTCGCCGCCGCCCCGATGGCATCGAACGCCCGGACGAACTGGGCGCGCGCCGCCTGCTCGGTTCTGGTAGTCGGGTTGGCGGTGTAGCCGCGCACCTCGTAGCGCACCAATTGCAGCTGCTCATTGACGTCACGGATGGCCTGATAGCGCGCAAAGCGTGATGCGGCCCCGCTGGGCAACGACAGCACATCGGCCAGCACCTGGTGGATGTCGACGAAGGAGGCCCGGGCCAGCTCGCCCATGCGATTGCGCGCCGACCAGGCCGCGCGATAGGCCTCGCGCATACGCGCCAGGGACTCCTGATAGAGAGCGAGCTGCCCTGCCTGCTCGCGCAGCAGCTCGCCACCCTCACCGGCAGGGAAATGCCGCAGCACTTCCTGATGTCGCCGGCTGTAGTCTTCAAGCGCCTGCTGTACCCGCTCGGCCTGCTGCTCGTCGCCCACGCTGAGCTGATAGCCCAGCCGCTCGGCGCGCAACCGCCCCAGCAGCTCGCCCAGCTCGTTGATCTGGGCTACCCAGCCGCCGCGCTCGATCACCCGGTCCAGGCCGTTCCAGCTGACCACCGCCAGCGTCGCGGTGAATACCAGGACCAGACCGAAGCCCAGGGCCAGCTTCAAGGTCACACTGAGATTCGCCAACCATTCGCTCATCAGACTCATCCACTCGGAGCGCAAGCCTTGCCCGCCAGCGCCATTAATTTGATATCAGAATAATGACACATCTCGACATCTATTCATATAGATGACCAGACATCAAAGCATTCCGCGCGGCCTGATGAGCGCCACCGCCTTTGTCGTTATAATCCCGCCTTTTCCTTCCAGCGGTTCCCTGTGCCATGAACCAGACCAGCACGCCGATCCAATCCGCCCAGCGCACCATTCGCCTGGAGCTCGAAGCCATCGAAGCCCTGTTGCAGCGCATCAATGGCGACTTCACCCGCGCCTGTGAACTGATCCTTCAGTGCAAGGGTCGTGTGGTCGTGGTCGGCATGGGCAAGTCCGGGCACGTCGGTCGCAAGATCGCCGCCACCTTGGCCAGCACCGGCACCGCCGCCTTCTTTGTGCATCCCGGCGAGGCCAGCCATGGCGACATGGGCATGATCACCCGCGACGACGTGGTGCTGGCCCTGTCCAACTCCGGCTCCACCAGCGAGATCGTCACCCTGCTGCCGCTGATCAAGCGCCTGGGGATCACCCTGATCAGCATGACCGGCAATCCCGCCTCGCCGCTGGCCCAGGCCGCCGCGGTGAACCTGGACGCGGGCGTCAGCCAGGAGGCCTGCCCGCTCAACCTGGCGCCCACCTCCTCCACCACCGTGTCGCTGGTGCTGGGCGATGCCTTGGCCATCGCCCTGCTGGAGGCGCGCGGCTTCACTGCCGAGGACTTCGCCTTCTCCCACCCGGGCGGCGCGCTGGGCAGACGCCTGCTGCTGAAGGTCGAGAACGTCATGCACCAGGGCGCCGAGCTGCCGCTGGTCCGACGGGGGACCCCTCTGCGCGAGGCGTTGCTGGAAATGACCCGCAAGGGCCTGGGCATGACCCTGGTGGCCGAAGCCGATGGCCGTCTGGCCGGCGTGTTCACCGACGGCGACCTGCGCCGCGCGCTGGATCGCGGCGTGGACGTGCGCGACGCCGGCATCGACGCGCTGATGACCATCCCCGGCAAGACCATCCGCGCCGACGCGCTGGCCGCCGAGGCCCTGAAACTGATGGAAGACCACAAGATCAGCGCGCTGGTGGTGGTCGACGACAACCATATGCCGGTCGGCGCACTCAACATGCATGACCTGCTGCGCGCCGGAGTGATGTGATGAACAGCCTGTTGCAACGTGCTCGCCAGATCCGCCTGGCCATCTTCGACGTCGATGGCGTGCTGACCGATGGCCGTCTGTACTTCCTTGCCGACGGCAGCGAGTTCAAGACCTTCAACACCCTCGACGGCCAGGGCATCAAGATGCTGATGCGTTCCGGCGTGCGCACGGGGATCATCTCCGGCCGCAAGACGCCGGTGGTGGAGAAGCGCGCCCGCGACCTGGGTATCCAGCACCTCTACCAGGGGCGCGAGGACAAGCTGGTGGTGCTCGATGAACTGCTCGCCGAGCTGGGACTCCATTATGAGCAGGTCGCCTATCTGGGTGACGACCTGCCCGACCTGCCGGTGATTCGCCGCGTCGGCCTGGGCATGGCCGTCGCCAGCGCCGATCCGTTCGTGCGCCAGCACGCCCATGGCGTGACCCAGGCGTGCGGTGGCGCGGGCGCGGCGCGGGAATTCTGCGAACTGATCCTGCGCGCCCAGGGCAACCTCGAAGAAGCCCAGTCCGCCTATCTCTGAAGAGACGATCACCGCCATGCTCGGCAAATTGCGTACGTTTCTGCCGCTGATCATCATCGCCCTGGTGTTCGCCGCCATCGGCTACTGGAACATCTCGCCGGAGCGTTTTCTTGATCAACCGCAGGCCGAGCAGCCACCGCCCTCGGTGGACTTCTTCGTGCAGAACGCCTATTCGCGGCAGTACCAGGCCGATGGCAGCCTGCGTTACGAGCTGACCTCCGAGCGCCTGGAGCACCTCAGGGACAGCGATACGAACCTGTTGTACCAGCCCGACCTGCTGATCCATCGCGCCGGCGAACAGCCCTGGCGCGTGCGCAGCCTGCGCGGCGAGGTCGCCCCCCAGGGCACCCAGGTGGAACTGATCGATGACGTGCGCATCGAGCAGACCATTCCCCCGAACCGCTTCACCCGGCTGACCACCAGCCGCCTGACCGTATTCCCCGAGCGAGAATATGCCGAGACAGCCCAGCCGGTGCGCATCGAGAACCCCGATGGCGTGACCACCGCCACCGGCATGCAAGCCTACGTCAAGGAAGGCAGGGTGCTGTTGCTGTCCAACGTAAGAGGCCAACATGACGTTCGCTAAACCGCTTCTGCTGCTCGGCTGCCTGGCCGCCGCCTGCAGCGCCTGGGCGCTGCCCACCGACCGTGACCAGCCGATCCACGTGCAGGCCGACAGCGCCGAGCTGGACGACCGCCAGGGCAAGGCCATCTACCGTGGCGACGTGGTGATCACCCAGGGCACTCTGAAGATCACCGGCAACACCGTGACCGTCACCCGCAACGCCCGCGGCGAGATCGACACCTTCACCGCCCAGGGGCGCCCCGCCTACTACGAGCAGCAGCCGGAAGTCGGCGAATCGCTGGTGCATGCCTACGGACGCACCATCGAGTACTTCGCCAGCAACGAGCGCATCGTGCTCACCGACCAGGCCAAGGTGGTGCGCGACGGCAATACCTTCGAAGGCGAACGCATCGTCTATGACACCCGCACCCAGGTGGTCAACGCCGGCCGTGCCCAGGACGGCAACGTCACCACGCCCCGGCCACGCATCGACATGGTGATCCAGCCACGCAAGAAGCCCGCGGAGTCCAGCGAATAATGGCCACCCTCATTGCCCGTCACCTGGCCAAGAGCTACAAGAAGCGCCAGGTGGTCCGCGACGTCAGTCTGCGCATCGACAGCGGCCAGATCGTCGGCCTGCTCGGCCCCAACGGGGCCGGCAAGACCACCACCTTCTACATGGTCGTCGGCCTGGTGCGCGCCGATCACGGCCAGGTGCTGATTGACGACCTGGACGTCAGTCACCAGCCCATGCACGGTCGCGCGCGCGCCGGCATCGGCTACCTGCCCCAGGAAGCCTCGATCTTCCGCAAGCTCACCGTCACCAACAACATCATGGCGATCCTGGAAACCCGCAAGGACCTCGACGCCGAAGGCCGTCGGGCAACCCTGGAAGGGCTGCTCGAGGAATTCCACATCACCCATATCCGCGACAGCCTCGGCATGAGCCTGTCCGGTGGCGAACGGCGCCGGGTGGAGATCGCCCGCGCGCTGGCCAGCGCACCCAAGTTCATCCTGCTCGACGAACCCTTCGCCGGCGTCGACCCCATCTCGGTGGGCGACATCAAACAGATCATCCAGCACCTGAAATCCAAAGGCATCGGTGTACTGATCACCGACCACAACGTGCGCGAGACCCTGGACATCTGCGAGACCGCCTACATCGTCAGCGAAGGCCGCCTGATCGCCGAGGGCAACGCCGAGGCCATCCTGGCCAACCAGCTGGTCAAGGAAGTCTACCTGGGGCACGAATTCCGCCTGTAGAGCGACTGGCGGACACACCAACGGGATATACAATTCGTCGCCGGGCATATAAATTGCTTGCGGTCGGCGCCCCGGCGCGCCGCAGGGACAGGCGAACACCCGCCGGAACACAAGGTCTGCCATGAAACCATCGCTCGTTCTCAAGATGGGCCAGCAGCTGACGATGACCCCGCAGCTGCAACAGGCCATTCGCTTACTGCAACTTTCCACCCTGGACCTGCAGCAGGAAATCCAGGAAGCCCTCGAATCCAATCCCATGCTGGAACGGCAGGAGGAAGGCGAGGACTTCGACAACAGCGATCCGCTCGCCGACGGTGACGACGCCGCCGGCAGCCCCCCTCCGGAAAACACCTACCAGGAGACCCAGAGCAGCGTCGAGAACCTCGAGGAGGTCAACGACTGGAGCGAACACATCCCCAGCGAGCTGCCGGTGGACACCGCCTGGGAAGATGTCTACCAGACCAGCGCCAGCAGCCTGCCCAGCAACGACGATGACGAATGGGACTTCACCGCCCGTACCAGCGGTGGCGAGAGCCTGCAGAGCCATCTGCTCTGGCAGCTCAACCTGGCGCCCATGTCGGACACCGACCGATTGATCGCGGCGACCCTGATCGACTGCATCAATGACCAGGGCTACCTGGAAGAATCCCTCGAGGAGATCCTCGAATCCTTCGATCCGGAACTGGACATCGAGCTGGACGAGATCGAAGCCGTGCTGCGCCGCGTGCAGCATTTCGAACCCGTGGGCATCGGCGCCCGCGACCTGCGCGAGTGCCTGCTGCTGCAGCTGTGCCAGCTGCCGGAAGACACCCCCTGGCGCAGCGAGGCGCAGCGCCTGGTCGGCGATTACCTCGACCTGCTCGGCGGCCGCGACTACAGCCAGCTGATGCGCCGCCTCAAGCTCAAGGAAGACGAGCTGCGCCAGGTGGTGGAACTGATCCAGCGCCTCAACCCCCGCCCCGGCTCGCAGATCGAGTCCAGCGAACCCGAATACATCGTGCCCGACGTCATCGTGCGCAAGCACAACGGCCGCTGGCTGGTGGAGCTCAACCAGGAGGCGGTGCCGCGCCTGCGCGTGAACCCCCAGTACGCCGGCTTCGTGCGCCGCGCCGATTCCAGCACCGACAACACCTTCATGCGCAACCAGCTGCAGGAGGCGCGCTGGTTCATCAAGAGCCTGCAGAGTCGCAACGAGACGCTGATGAAGGTGGCCAGCCAGATCGTCGAGCACCAGCGCGGCTTCCTCGAGTACGGCGAGGAAGCCATGAAGCCGCTGGTGCTGCACGACATCGCCGAGGCGGTGGGCATGCATGAATCGACCATCTCGCGGGTGACCACCCAGAAGTACATGCACACCCCGCGCGGCATCTTCGAACTGAAGTATTTCTTTTCCAGCCATGTCAGCACGTCCGAAGGCGGCGAGTGCTCGTCCACCGCCATCCGGGCGATCATCAAGAAACTGGTGGCGGCGGAAAACGCCAAGAAACCGCTGAGCGATAGCAAGATCGCCAGCCTGCTGGAAGAACAGGGCATCCAGGTGGCACGCCGCACAGTGGCCAAGTACCGGGAATCCCTGGGCATCGCGCCGTCGAGCGAGCGTAAGCGCCTGATGTAAAACGTTCAGTGGGCTTGTTTAACGGCGCCGGAATGATTAGGGTCAATGCCCAGAACCCCTTGGCGCGTCAAAGTGATTCGGAGGGTCGACCAGAGGTCGGTCCTCTCCCTACGGCAAGAAGGAGAACAGGTATGCAAGTCAACATCAGTGGTGACCAGCTGGATGTGACTGAGGCCATGCGCGGCTATGTCGAGGAGAAGTTCTCCCGGCTGGAGCGCCACTTCGACCGCATCACCAATGTTCAGGTGATCATGCAGGTGGAAAAACTGCAGCAGAAGATCGAAGCCACCCTGCATATCGCCGGTGGCGAAGTCGTTGCCAACGCGGAGCACACCGACATGTATGCGGCCATCGACCTGCTGGTCGACAAGCTCGACCGCCAACTGATCAAGGCCAAGGAAAAGCGCCTCGACCGGGAGCAGGGCGCCACCGTCCGCTGACTCCGACTCCATGATCCGACTCGAAAGCATCCTGACCCCCGGGCGTTCCCAGGTGAACGCACCGGGCGGCAGCAAGAAACGTGTCCTCGAATTCATCGCCAACCTGATCGCGCGCGAGCAGCCCGGGCTGGATGCCGGCGAGCTGTTCGAAGCGCTGATCGCGCGCGAGCGCCTGGGCTCCACGGGGTTCGGCAACGGCATCGCCATTCCGCACTGCCGCCTGCCGAACTGCAACGCGCCGATCAGCGCCGTCCTGCGCCTGGACGCCCCGGTCGACTTCGACTCCATCGACGGTGTCCCGGTCGATCTGCTATTCGTGCTGGTGGTGCCGCCCGCCGCCACCGACGAGCACCTTGAACTGCTGCGCCAGATTGCCGGCCTGCTGGAACGTGCCGACATCCGTGAACGCCTGCGTGGCGCCGCCAGCAACGAGGCGCTTTACCAGACCGTGGTGGACGAACTGGGCGGGCACTGACATGCGCCTGATCATCGTCAGTGGCCGCTCCGGCTCGGGCAAGAGCACCGCGCTGGATGTCCTCGAGGACAGCGGCTTCTACTGCATCGACAACCTGCCCGCCGGCCTGCTGCCCGAGCTGGCCGAGCGCGCGCTGATCCATACCGAACTGCTGCATCCACTGGTTGCCGTGTCCATCGACGCGCGCAACCTGCCCAGCCATCTGCAGCGCTTCCCCGAACTGCTCGAAGAAGTACGTGGCCGGCACATCCACTGCGATGTGCTGTATCTGGACGCCGACGAGGAGACGCTGCTCAAGCGCTTCTCGGAAACCCGCCGCCGCCATCCGCTGACCAATGACACCCGGTCGCTGGCCGAGGCGATCCAGGACGAGAGCCTGCTGCTCGGGCCGATCAGCGACCTGGCCGACCTGAAGATCGACACCACCCACCTGAACCTCTACCAGCTGCGCGACACCCTCAAGCTGCGCCTGCTCAACAAGCCCGAGCCGGGCACCGCCTTCCTGGTGGAGTCCTTCGGCTTCAAGCGCGGCATGCCAGTGGATGCCGACCTGGTGTTCGATGTGCGCTGCCTGCCCAACCCCTACTGGAAGCCGGAGCTGCGCGATTTCACCGGCCTCGACCAACCGGTTATCGACTACCTGGCCGCCCAGCCGGAGGTCGAGGAGATGTATCAGGACCTCGCGGTCTATCTGCACAAGTGGCTGCCGCGCTTCGCCGCCAGCAACCGATCGTATGTCACCATCGCGGTCGGCTGCACCGGCGGCCAGCACCGCTCGGTGTACTTGGCCGAGCGCCTGGGAGCGGCCCTGAAGGCCCAACTGAAGAATGTCCAGGTCCGTCATCGCGACCTGCGCTAGAAGCCCTAGGAATCCGAAAGCCCCATGCCTGCCTGCGAAGTCCTGATCGTCAACAAGCTTGGCCTGCATGCCCGCGCGGCAGCCAAGTTCGTCGCCACTGCCGGGCGTTTTCCCTGCCGAGTACGCGTCGGCCACACGGCAGATGCCCTGGTGGATGGCAAGAGCATCATGTCGGTGATGATGCTGGCCGCCGGCCAGGGCACTCCGCTGCATTTGCACGCCGAAGGCGAACAGGATCAGCAGGCGCTCGACGCCCTGGTGGAACTGATCAACGACCGCTTCGGCGAAGGCGAATAAGACAGAAGGGCCGGCGCTGGCCGGCCCCGACGACTCAACGTCCTGCCACCGTCATCCTTTCGATCAGCACCGAGCCGGTGCGAATGGTGCCGCGCGTTTCCAGGTCGCTGCCAATGGCCAGGATCTGCCGGAACATATCCCGCAGGTTGCCGGCGATGGTCACTTCCTGCACCGGAAACTGGATTTCGCCGTTCTCCACCCAGTAGCCGCCGGCGCCCCGCGAGTAATCGCCGGTCACCAGGTTCAGGCCCTGCCCCATCAGCTCGGTGACCAGCAGGCCGCGGCCCATGCGCCGCAGCAGCGCCGCCTGGTCCTCATTCCCGTGAGTGACGAACAGGTTGTGCACCCCACCGGCATTCGCCGTGCTCGGCAGGCCCAGCTTGCGGCCCGAATAGGTGCCCAGCACGTAGGAAACCAGCTCGCCGTCCTTGATGAAGGGCTTGGCATAGGTGGCCAGCCCATCCCCATCGAAGGCGGAACTGCCCAGCGCGCGCGGGATATGCGGGCGCTCGTCCAGGGTCAGCCAGTCAGGGAACAGCCGCTGGCCCAAAGCGCCCTCCAGGAACGACGCCTTGCGGTACAGGTTGCCGCCGGCGATCGCCGCCAGGAAATGATTGAACAGCCCGGTGGCCAGCTCCGGCGAGAACAGCACCGACACCTCGCAGGTCGGCACGGCGCGCGCGCCGAGGCGGCTGACCGCGCGTTCGGCGGCGCG
>NZ_JBOY01000113.1:0-24635 GCF_000647775.1 Pseudomonas sp. RL
CTCCGACCGCTCGGTTCGTAGCCGAGTACTCTATCCAGCTGAGCTATGAGTCCGCAAAACGCTGCTTGCCCAGGCAAGCAAATAATGGCGGAGAGGGGGGGATTCGAACCCCCGACACCCTTTTGAGGTGTACTCCCTTAGCAGGGGAGCGCCTTCGGCCACTCGGCCACCTCTCCGCAACACGGGGCGCATGATATACAGCTTTACCCCGCTTGCAAAGCCCTAAGTTTGAAAAAACTTAGAAAAATTAGTGGCTTGGTTCCTGGTCCTTCTCTTTCTGGATGCGCTGGTAGATTTCTTCGCGGTGAACGGCCACCTCTTTCGGTGCGTTGACGCCAATGCGCACCTGGTTGCCCTTGACGCCCAGAACGGTGACGGTGACATCGTCACCCACCATAAGGGTTTCCCCTACCCGACGGGTCAGAATCAGCATTCCTTTTCTCCTTACACGGATGTTTCGATTCAATCTGCAAAAAACAAAAGGGGCCTCATCCACGCAGCGCGTGCAATCGCCCAAATATTGACCAGCCCCCCGAAGACAGTTCCGGCAGGCCGGCCAAAAAAGACGGAAGGCGCGATTCGCGCCTTCCGGGAACCTCAGTTCTTTTCCTGGCTGACCGGTGCATCCAGCTCGAAGGCGGTATGCAGGGCACGCACTGCCAGCTCCAGATACTTCTCCTCGATCACCACGGACACCTTGATTTCCGAGGTGGAGATCATCTGGATGTTGATCCCTTCCTTGGCCAGGGCTTCGAACATGCGGCTGGCCACACCGGCGTGGGAGCGCATGCCGACACCCACGATGGAGACCTTGGCAATGCTCGGGTCGCCATGCACGACGCGCGCGCCGATCTCCGACGCGGTCTTTTCCAGGATGCGCAGCGCGTTGTCGTAGTCGACCTGGTTGACGGTGAAGGTGAAGTCGGTGGTGTTATCGTGCGCGACGTTCTGCACGATCATGTCCACCTCGATGTTGGCCGCGCTGATCGGGCCGAGGATCTTGAAGGCCACGCCGGGGGTGTCCGGCACGCCGCGGATGGTCAGCTTGGATTCGTCGCGGTTGAAGGCGATGCCGGAAATGATCGGCTGTTCCATGGATTCCTCTTCATCATCGATGGTAATGAGGGTGCCCGGACCCTCCTTGAAGCTGTGCAGGACGCGCAGCGGGACGTTGTACTTGCCGGCGAACTCGACCGAACGGATCTGCAGCACCTTGGAACCGAGGCTGGCCATTTCCAGCATCTCCTCGAAGGTGATCTTCTCCAGCCGGCGCGCGCGGGACACCACGCGCGGATCGGTGGTGTAGACGCCGTCCACGTCGGTGTAGATCTGGCACTCATCCGCCTTCAGGGCGGCGGCCAGCGCCACCGCCGTGGTGTCCGAGCCACCGCGACCCAGGGTGGTGATGTTGCCCTGCTCGTCCACGCCCTGGAAGCCGGCCACCACCACCACGCGCCCGGCCTTGAGGTCGGCGCGCAGGCGCTGGTCGTCGATCTGCAGGATGCGCGCCTTGGTGTGCGAGCTGTCGGTGAGGATGCGCACCTGGCTGCCGGTGTAGGAAATCGCCGGGACGTCGCGCTTGATCAGCGCCATGGCCAGCAGGGCGATGGTCACCTGCTCGCCGGTGGACACCATCACGTCCAGTTCGCGCGGGACCGGCCGGCCATCGGTAATCTGCTTGGCCAGATCGATCAGGCGGTTGGTTTCGCCGCTCATGGCGGACACCACCACGACGATATCGTCGCCCCGCTCGCGGAATTTCTTGATCTTGTCAGCCACCTGCTGGATTCGCTCGACGCTGCCGACAGAGGTACCGCCAAACTTTTGTACGATCAAAGCCATGTCATCAAACCATCTGAGTCCCTGGGGGCGCCCATCTGACCCCGGAGGGGTCTTGAGAACGGGACAGGCCGGACGCGCTGCCTGCCCCGCTGGCTGTCGTTACAGCCCCTGTTCAGCGAAACCGCGTACCAGCGCCAGCGCGGCATCCAGCTGCGCGGCATCGGTGCCGCCGCCTTGCGCCATGTCCGGGCGACCACCGCCCTTGCCGCCGACGGCCGCGGCCGCCTGTTTCATCAAGTCGCCGGCCTTGAGCTTGCCGGTCAGGTCCTGGGTGACACCGGCCACCAGCACCACCTTGTCATCCTGTACGCCACCGAGCAGCACCACGGCGCTGCCCAGCTTGTTCTTCAACTGGTCGACCAGCGCCAGCAGCGCCTTGCCGTCCAGGCCGTCGAGCCGCGCGGAGAGCACCTTGGCGCCCTTGATCTCCACGGCCGATCCGGCCAGGTCGTCGCCGGCGGCGCTGGCTGCCTTGGCCTTGAGCTGCTCCACCTCCTTCTCCAGCTGGCGGTTGCGCTCCAGCAGGGCGGACAGCTTGTCCAGCACGTTCTCGCGGCTGCCCTTGACCAGATTGGCGGCTTCCTTGAGCTGCTCTTCGGCGCCATTCAGGTAGGCCAGCGCCAGCTCGCCGGTGACTGCCTCGATACGCCGCACGCCGGCAGCCACGCCGCCTTCGCTGACGATCTTGAACAGACCGATGTCGCCGGTGCGCGACACGTGGGTGCCACCACACAGCTCGACGGAGAAGCCGCCGCCCATGGTCAGCACGCGCACCTGGTCGCCGTACTTCTCGCCGAACAGCGCCATGGCGCCCTTGGCCTTGGCGGTCTCGATGTCGGTTTCCTCGACGTCTACCGCGCTGTTCTTGCGGATCTCGGCGTTGACCAGGGCTTCGAGGGCACGGATTTCCTCCGGCTTGATGGCCTCGAAGTGGCTGAAGTCGAAGCGCAGGCGCTGGCTGTCCACCAGCGAGCCCTTCTGACTCACGTGCTCGCCGAGGATCTGGCGCAGCGCGGCGTGCAGCAGGTGGGTGGCGGAGTGGTTCAGCGCGGTGGCTTGGCGCACCGAGGCGTCGACCACGGCCTGTACCGAATCACCGACCTTCAGGCTGCCGGCATCCAGGATGCCGTGGTGCAGGAAGGCGCCGCCGGCCTTGCGGGTGTCGCGCACGTCGAAACGCACACCGTCCAGGCTCAGGTAGCCACAGTCACCGGCCTGGCCACCGGATTCGGCATAGAACGGCGTCTGGTCGAGCACCACCACGCCCTCCTCCCCCGCGCTCAGGCTGTCGACCTTCATGCCTTCCTTGAACAGCGCCAGCACGGTGCCGGCGCCGGAAGTGCCCTGGTAGCCGGTGAAGCGGGTTTCGCCCTCCACCTTGACCAGGCTGTTGTAATCCAGATCGAAGGCGCTGGCCGAGCGGGCGCGCTCGCGCTGGGCCTGCATCTCGCGCTCGAAGCCTGCCTCATCGACGCTCAGCTCGCGCTCGCGGGCGATGTCGGCGGTCAGGTCGACCGGGAAACCGTAGGTGTCGTACAGCTTGAACACCACTTCGCCCGGAATCACGCTGCCGGACAGCTCGGCCAGGTCCTGCTCGAGGATCTTCAGGCCCTGCTCCAGGGTCTTGGCGAACTGCTCCTCTTCGTTCTTCAGCACGCGCTCGATATGCGCCTGCTGCTGCTTGAGCTCCGGATAGGCCTCGCCCATCTCGGCGGCCAGGGCGGTGACGATCTTGTGGAAGAACGTGCCCTTGGCGCCCAGCTTGTTGCCGTGGCGGCAGGCGCGGCGAATGATACGGCGCAGCACGTAGCCGCGGCCTTCGTTGGACGGCGTCACGCCGTCGGCGATCAGGAAGCCGCAGGAACGGATGTGGTCGGCCACCACCTTCAGCGAGGCCTGGCCTTCGTTGGCGCAACCGATCGCCTGGGCGGCGGCGTCGAGCAGGCGCTGGAACAGGTCGATCTCGTAGTTCGAGTTCACGTGTTGCAGCACGGCGCTGATGCGCTCCAGGCCCATGCCGGTGTCCACGCTCGGCGCCGGCAGCGGGTGCAGAACGCCGTCCGCGGTGCGGTTGAACTGCATGAACACGTTGTTCCAGATCTCGATGTAGCGGTCGCCGTCCTCTTCCGGGGAGCCGGGCGGGCCGCCCCAGATGTGTTCGCCGTGGTCGAAGAAGATCTCGGTGCACGGGCCGCAGGGGCCGGTGTCACCCATCGCCCAGAAATTGTCCGAGGCGTAGGGGGCACCCTTGTTGTCGCCGATGCGCACCATGCGCTCGGCCGGTACGCCGACTTCCTGGGTCCAGATGTCGTAGGCCTCGTCATCGGTGGCGTACACCGTCACCCAAAGCTTTTCCTTGGGCAGGTTCAGCCACTTCTCGGAGGTCAGGAACTCCCAGGCGTAATGGATGGCATCGCGCTTGAAATAGTCGCCGAAGCTGAAGTTGCCCAGCATTTCGAAGAAGGTGTGGTGGCGTGCGGTGTAGCCGACGTTTTCCAGGTCGTTGTGCTTGCCACCGGCACGCACGCACTTCTGGCTGGTGGTGGCACGGGTATAGGCGCGCTTCTCCAGGCCGAGGAAGCAGTCCTTGAACTGGTTCATGCCGGCGTTGGTGAACAGCAGCGTCGGGTCGTTCGCCGGAATCAGCGAACTGGAGGCCACACGGGTGTGCCCCTTCTCTTCGAAGAAGCTCAGGAAGGCTTCACGGATTTCTGCGCTTTTCATAGATTCATCCGAGGGAAAAACGGCGAACGGCCAGCCACCACGGGACTGACGGCAAAGGGCGGCATTATATAGGCCCGGACCGCGAACTGCAGGGGTTTATGCAATTGGCAAGGGCTATCGCAGCCGCTGCGCTCATCAATGATCGTGGCCGCAATCGGGGCCATGCACATGGCCCTCGTCCTCATCACCCATCGGCTCCATTTCCAGCTGGATACCCACCAGGTTGCTGGCCAGCGGGCGCAGCACCAGGTTGGCGTACTCGCTGTCGCCTTCCTCGGTGTCCACACCGATCAGCAGTTGGCCGCTGCCGTCCTGCTGGATCCACACCTCGCGGCCCTGCCAGAGCACCGCAAAGCGCTCGCAGCTGGCCGGCTGCTGCTGGCCATCGGCGTCTTCAAGGATCAGTTGCAGGGATTGGCTCATGACAAAACTCCTCAGGAAAAAGAAAAGCCCGAAGGCGGCTCGGCACGCTTCGGGCATCTGAACAAAGGGGTGAAACTCAGACGGGCAAGGCGATCGGCCGCAACGGCACGGCACGCACCTGGGCACCTGGCTGCAACTGCAGGCGTGCGGCGGTCTGCGGATCGACCACCAGCGAACCGGCGGCCATGCGGGCCGGGCCGACCGTCACGCGACAATCTTCGCGCTTGCGGTTGTGAATCAGGTAATCGATGGCGTCGTCACCGGGCGTACCCACCGCCAGCACCGCCAGGCGACTGTCGCGGATCGCACGGATGCGGTCGGTCTCGCACTCCAGCGCCGGACCACCGTCGAAGATGTCCACGTAGCCCTGATGGCGGAACCCTTCACTCTTGAGCATGGTCAGCGCCGGCTCGCTCTCGGCGTGCACATGGCCGAGGACCGCCCGCGCTTCCTCGGTGAGGAAGCAGGTGTAGAGCGGGAACTTGGGCATCAGCTGGGCGATGAAGGCCTTGTCGCCGACCCCGGTCAGGTAGTCGGCGCGGTTGAAATCCATCTTGAAGAAGTGCCGGCCGAGGCTGTCCCAGAACGGCGAACGCCCCTGCTCGTCGGAGATGCCGCGCATCTCGGCGATCACCCGGTCGGCGAACAGCGCGCGGAACTCAGCCAGGAACAGCAGACGCGCCCGCGACAGCAGGCGGCCGTGCTGGCCACGGCGGAAATCGGCGTGCAGGAACAGCGAGCACATCTCGGTGCTGCCGGTCAGGTCGTTGGCCAGGAACAGGGTGGGGATCTCTCGATGGATGCGCGGCTCAAGCGACGCGCAGACCATCAGGCCCAGCCGGTAGTTGTACCAGGGCTGGCGCAGGCCGACCGCACCGGTCATGGCGGAGATACCCACCACCTCGCCGTCATCGCTCTCCAGCACGAACAGGTAGTCGGCGTCGGCCCGCTCGGCCTCGCCGCGAAAGCTCAACTCGGCCCAGCGTACCCGCTGCGCCATGCGCTCCTCGCTGGCGGGCAGGGAGGTCAGGCCGGCGCCGGCACTGCGTGCCAGCTCGATCAGGGCCGAGAGGTCCGTGTTGCGCACGGGACGAACGATCATGCTTCCTCCGCCGGCCCGACGAATTTATGGGCCTGGTTCATAACGCCACCAAGCGCACACTGGCGCCTTCGCCGACGCCCAGCGCCTCGGCGGTGGTGCGGTCGAGGTACAGCGGCATGCCCGGCTCCCAGTCCAGCTCGACCAGCAGCGCGCGGAAATCCTGCAGCAGCCCGTTGGCGACCAGCCAGGTACGACCGCCCTGCGCCAGCGGCGCATCGCTCAACTGCACTTCCAGTTGCTGGCTGTGCACGATGGACCGAATCGCCGAGGTACGCGCGTGCAGGGTCGGGCCGCCGTCGAAGATATCGATGTAATGCTCGGTCTCGAAGCCTTCGCGGGTGAGGATGTCGAAGGACGCCTGGGCATCGGGATTGACCTCGCCCATGGCCTCCTGGGCCTCATCGGATAGCAATGGCACGTAGATCGGGTAGTGGGGCATGAGCTCGGCCAGGAAGCTGCGGCTCTTCACACCGGACAGGTGCTCGGCCTCGGCGTAGCTCATGCCGAAGAAGTGGCGGCCCACGCCATCCCAGAACGGCGAATCGCCCTGGGCGTCGCTGATGCCGAGGATGTCGACCGCAACCGAGTCGGCGAAGCGCTCCGGATGATCGGCGACGAACAGCAGGCGGCCCCGGGAAATCAGTTCGTCCGCCGGCGGCGGCGCCTTGTCGGCCTCGACAAAGAAGCTGTCGAGCAGGCTGTTGCCGGTCAGGTCATGGCACAGCGACAGGGCGTGGGTCTTGTTGTGGATGTTCAGCTCGCGTGACACATGCACGAACGTCTCGTTGCGAAAGCTGTAGAAGGGCTCCGTGTAGCCAGCCGAGGCCACCAGCCCTGAGCAGCCGACCAGCCCGCCGCGCGCGGTGTCCTCCAGCACGAAGAAATAGGTTTCCTCGCCGTTGAACGCCACCTCGGCGGCGAACGAAGCCTCCGAGGCAAGGATCTTTTCGCGCAGCCGGTCGGCGGAATCCGGCAGCGAGGTGACACCCACCGGGCTGATCGCCGCCAGGCGCTGCACTTCGGCCAGGTCGGAAAGTTGCGCGGGGCGCATCACCAGCATGCTCAGAGTCCTCCGCCCGCACTCAGCCCTGGGTGATCAGCCGGGCCACCGCGCGCTCGAAGCGCTGCAGGCCCTCGTCGATGTCCGCCTCGTCGATCACCAGGCTGGGCGCGAAGCGCACCACGTCCGGACCGGCCTGCAGCACCATCAGCGCTTCCTTCTCGGCGGCCGCCAGCACCTGCCCGGCCTTGCCCAGCCACGGCTCGCTCAGCTGCGCGCCGATCAGCAGGCCACGACCGCGGATCTCGGAAAAGAGGCCGTACTGTTCGCCCATACGCTGCAGGCGCGCCCGGAAAATCTCGTGGCGCGCCTTCACGCCGTTCAGTACCTCGGGGGTGTTGACGATTTCGATCAGGGCGTCGGCCACCGCGCAACCCAGCGGGTTGCCGCCATAGGTGGTGCCGTGCACGCCCACCGAGAAATGCGCCGCCAGCGCGCTGGTGGTCAGCATCGCGGCAATCGGGAAGCCGCCGCCGATGCCCTTGGCGCTGGTCAGGATGTCCGGCACCACACCGTGGTGCATGTAGGCATACAGGTCGCCGGTGCGGCCGACACCGGTCTGCACCTCGTCGAAGATCAGCAACGCGTTGTGCTTGTCGCACAGCCGGCGCACGCCTTCCAGGTAGGCCTGGTCGGCCGGGCGAATGCCGCTCTCGCCCTGGATCGGCTCAAGCACCACCGCGCAGGTGCGGTCGGACATGACGGCTTCCAGCCCGGCCAGGTCGTTGTAGGTCACATGGGTAATGCCCTGCGGCCTGGGCCCGAAGCCGTCGGAATACTTGGTCTGCCCGGCCACGCTCACGGTGAAGAAGGTGCGACCATGGAAGCTGTTGTAGGCCGAGATGATCTCGTGCTTGTCCTCGCCGAAACGGTCGTGGGCCACGCGACGGGCCAGCTTGAAGGCCGCCTCGTTGGCCTCGGCGCCGGAGTTGCAGAAGAACACGCGCTCGGCAAAGGTCGCGTCCACCAGGCGCTTGGCCAGACGCAGGGTTGGCTCGTTGGTGAACACGTTGGAGATGTGCCAGAGCTTGCCGGCCTGCTCGGTCAGCGCCTCGACCAGCCGCGGGTGGCAATGGCCCAGGGCGTTGACGGCGATGCCGCCGGCGAAGTCCACCAGTTCTCGACCGCTCTGATCCCAGACTCGCGAGCCCAGACCGCGCACCGGAATGAAGGGCGCGGGGGCGTAGTTGGGCACCATGAACTGATCGAAATCGGCGCGCTGAATCGGCGCGGGCTTAGCGGACATCGGGAGCGTCTCCTGCCATGTCTGGCCATCTGAAAGGGAGTGGAAGCATGTGCTCGGCGGGCCGAACGGCCCGGGAAGCGCAGTTTATACACTGTGGCAGCGGGCGAAAGCCTGCCAGGCTAATTTTCAGTGTGCTTGCCAATCGCGTTGGCCTCCTGGGCCGCGCCGCTGCGGTGCTGGTTGCGGTCCTCGCGCGGGGTGGTGCCGAAGAAGTTGCGATAGGCGCTGGAAAAGTGCGGACCCGACGAGAAGCCGCAGGACAGGCCGATCTGGATGATCGACTTGCTGGTCTGCATGAGCAACTGGCGGGCCTTGTTCAGGCGCAGCTCCAGGTAATACTGGCTGGGCACCCGGTTCAGGTATTGCTTGAAGATCCGCTCCAACTGACGGCGCGACACGCAGACGTGCTGGGCGATCTCGTCGGTGGTCAGCGGCTCCTCGATGTTGGCCTCCATCAGCATCACCGCCTGGGTCAGCTTGGGATGGCTGGCGCCGATGCGGTTCTGCAGCGGCACGCGCTGGCGCTCGCTGCCTTCGCGGATGCGTTCGACCACCAGCTCCTCGCTGACCGCGCCGGCCAGTTCCGCGCCGTGGTCGCGACCGAGCATGGCCAGCAGCAGGTCGAGCACCGCAAGGCCGCCACAGGCGCTCAGGCGGTCACGGTCCCATTCGAACAGGTGGCTGGTGACGATGGCCTTGGGAAAGCGTTCGGTGAAGTCGTCCTGCCAGCGCCAGTGTACCGCGCTGCGGTAGCCATCCAGCAGACCCAGCATGGCCAGCGGATAGACCCCGGCGGACAGACCAACCAGCGTGCAGCCCTGCCGGGCCAGCTGGCGCAGGGCAGCGGCCAGGGGTGGCGCAATGTTCTGCGGCGGCTCGTCGGCCACCAGGAACAGCCGGCTCATGCCTTCCATACGCTCGTCCCACACGCCGCCGGGCAGGCGCCAGGCGGTGCCGCTGCCCTCTTCGTCCTCGACCTTGAAGAACTGCAGGTCGTAGGCCGCCTCGGGATGGATGCGCCGCGCCACGCGCAGGGCTTCATCGGCCAGGGCCAGCGTGATCGCCCGGGTACCGGGCCAGACAAGAAAACCAATGGTGGGGACAGTCATTGCGGCTGGCTGATGTCCAGGTACGGACGCATTCTGTGGCCCGGAGGAAAAGAGCGCATTCTAGGCCGCCGCGCGCCGGAAGTCTCGCGGCATTCGTAACCCGGCGACACACCTGCGCGCCAGCGGCGCAGGGCGTCGCCCGTTGCCTGTCGCTCAAGCCGTCCGCAGCTGCCGGTGCCGATCCACCAGTTGCTGCACCACCGAGGGGTCGGCCAGGGTCGAGGTGTCGCCCAGGCCGTCGTAGTCGCCGGTGGCGATCTTGCGCAGGATGCGGCGCATGATCTTCCCCGAGCGGGTCTTCGGCAGCCCGGCCGCCCACTGGATGACCTCCGGCACGGCAATCGGACCGATCTCGTGGCGCACCCACTGGCACAGCTCCTGCTGCAGTGCATCGCTGCCGGCCACGCCCTCCATGAGCGTGACGTAGACATAGATGCCCTGCCCCTTGATGTCGTGGGGCACACCGACCGCGGCTGCCTCGGCCACCTTGGGGTGGGCCACCAGTGCGCTCTCGATCTCGGCGGTGCCCAGGCGGTGGCCGGAGACATTCAGCACGTCGTCCACCCGGCCGGTGATCCAGTAGTAGCCGTCCTCGTCGCGGCGCGCGCCATCGCCGGTGAAGTACATGCCCTTGTAAGTCTTGAAGTAGGTGTCCACGAAACGGTCGTGGTCGCCGAACACGGTGCGCATCTGCCCGGGCCAGGAATCGAGGATCACCAGGTTGCCCTCGGCTGCGCCCTCCAGCAGGTTGCCCTGGTTGTCGACGATGCCCGGCACCACCCCGAAGAACGGCCGGGTCGCCGAGCCGGGCTTGAGGGCGGTGGCCCCCGGCAGCGGCGAGATGAGAATGCCGCCGGTCTCGGTCTGCCACCAGGTATCGACGATCGGGCAGCGGGAACGGCCGACGGTTTCGTAGTACCAGTGCCAGGCCTCCGGATTGATCGGCTCGCCCACCGAACCGAGCAAGCGCAGGCTGGAGCCGTCGGCGCCCTCCATCACCGCCCGGCCCTGGGCCATCAGCGCGCGGATCGCCGTGGGGGCCGTGTAGAGGATGTTCACCTTGTGGCGGTCGATGATCCGCGCCACGCGGGTGACATCCGGGTAATTGGGCACGCCTTCGTACATCAGCGTGGTGGCGCCGTTGGCCAGCGGCCCGTAGATCAGGTAGCTGTGTCCGGTGACCCAACCGATGTCGGCTGTGCACCAGTAGACCTCGCCGGGCCGGTAGTCGAACACCCGCTCGTGGGTCAGCGCCGCGTACAGCAGGTAACCGCCGCTGGTGTGCAGCACGCCCTTGGGCTTGCCGGTGGAGCCGGAGGTGTAGAGCACGAACAGCGGGTCCTCGGCGGACATTTCCTTGGGCTCGCAGTAGTCGCCGGCCACCTTCATCAAGTCCTCGTACCAGACGTCGCGGTGGGCATGCCAGGGAATGTCCGCGCCGCTGCGCCGCACCACGATCACCTTGCGCACGCTGTTGGTTTCCGGGTGGGTCAGCGCCTCGTCGACATTGGTCTTCAGCGGCAGGTGGCGGCCGCCACGCAGCGCCTCGTCGGCGGTGATCACCACCTTGGAGCGACAGTCGATGATGCGCCCGGCCAGCGCCTCCGGCGAGAAGCCGCCAAACACCACCGAATGCACCGCGCCGATGCGCGCGCAGGCCAGCATGGCCACGGCGGCCTCGGGAATCATCGGCATGTAGAGGGTCACCAGGTCGCCCCGGTGCACATCCTGGCCGCGCAGGGCGTTGGCGAAGCGGTTCACTTGCTCGTACAGCTCGCGGTAGGTGATGTGGCGGACGTCGCCGGGCTCGTCGCCTTCCCAGATGATCGCCACCTGATCGCCTCGCTCGGCCAGATGGCGATCCAGGCAGTTGGCGGAGACATTCAGGGTGCCGTCGGCGAACCACTTGATGTCCACGTGGTGATCATCGAAGGAGGTCTGCTTGACGCGCGTGAAGGGCTTGATCCAGTCCAGGCGCTGGGCCTGTTCGCGCCAGAAACCGTCGGGATTGATCACCGACTGCTGGTACAGGGCCTTGTAGGTGGCCTCGTTGGTAAGGGTGCGGGCAGCCTGTTCGGGGGTGACGGGGTAAAGGGACGCGGCAGCCATGGCGGTTCCTCTTGTCATATGCAATGGCGGACCCGCGGCCGATACGTCCCGGACTCGACTGCGGGAAGGAAGCGGCGGCACTCCGCTGGCTGGCCGGGAGCACCGACTAGCAGCATAGACCCCGAAGCGTGACGCAGCCGACACCAGGGGCCGGAGGCGGCTCTGCGACGGCCAGCGGCGCTTCGGCCTCCCCGGCCATAAAAAAAGCCCGTCGACTCCGGGAGCCGACGGGCAAGGTGATGTACTCAGGGTTGGCGCAGGATCAGTGGCTGGCGACCACGCTGTCCGGGTTGTTGGACGCCACGGCGGCGTCGATCAGTTCCTTGCCGATCTCGGCTTCGAACTTCTTCCACACCGGCTTCATGGCTTCACGCCACTCGTTACGCTCTTGCGCCGTCAGTTCGATGATCTGGCTGGTGCCCGCCTTGACGATGGACTCGCGGGCTTCGCGATTGAGGTCGTCGGCCTGGCGGTTCACCTCCTTGGTCACATCGTTCAGCACGTCCTGCAGTTCGCTGCGGATATTCTCGGGCAGGCCCTTCCAGAACTTGGTGTTGGTGATCACCATGTAGTCGATGGCGCCGTGGTCGGATGCGGTGAAGTACGGCTGCACCTCATGCACCTTCTGGCTGAAGTAGTTCGACCAGGTGTTTTCGGTGCCGTTGACCACGCCGGTCTGCAGACCCTGGTACACCTCGGCGAAGCTCATCTTGCGCGGGTTGGCGCGAATGACCTTGAACTGCTCGTCCAGCACGTTGGAGGCCTGCACGCGGAACTTGAGGCCGCGGGCGTCCTTGGGCAGGCGCATCGGCTTGTTGGCCGACAGCTGCTTCATGCCGTTGTGCCAGTAGGCCAGGCCGGTGATGCCCTTGCCTTCCATGCTGCGCAACAGCGCCTGGCCCTGCGGGCTGGCCTGGAAGCGATCCACCGCGTGGATGTCATCGAAGATGAACGGCAGGTCGAAGATCTGGATGGACTTGGCGTAGGGCTCGAACTTGGCCAGCGAAGGCGCCAGCATGTGCACGTCGCCGAGCAGCAGGGCCTCCATTTCCTTGCCGTCGCCGTACAGCGAGGAGTTGGGGTAGACCTCGACCTTGACCTGGCCGGGCAGACGCTCTTCGGCCATCTGCTTGAACAGCAGGGCACCCTGCCCCTTGGGCGTGCTGTCCGCCACCACGTGGGCGAACTTGATGACGATGGGGTCCGCCGCCTGCACAAGGCCGGCAAAGGACAGGGACATGGCGCAGGCGAGCGCTTTGAAAGTGAAGTTGCGCATGGGGTGTTTACCTCATTGTTGTTGTAAGCGTTGAAGCCCTGACAGGGCAGCGTTCCCTCCCTGGTGTCTATTGCGCTCCTCTGAAAACGAAGGAATGGATGCGGGCGGCACATCGCCGCCCGCGCGAACGTTCACTGCTCTCCGGCACGCTCAAGCAGGCGCCGGGCACGGCCGACCACCGGCATGTCCACCATCTGCCCGTCCACCACGAACACCGCCTCGCCCCGGGCAAAGCCGGCCATGACGCGGCGGGCCCAGTCCAGTTCACCGGCAGTGGGCATCAGGGTGGCGTGCACCACCTCCACCTGCTTCGGGTGGATGCACAGGCGGCCGCCGAAGCCCATGTCGCGGATATCGGCGGTGTGGCGGGCCAGGCCTGCGCTGTCCTGGAAGTCGGGGAACACGCTGTCCAGCGGTGCGGCGAGATCGGCCAGGCGCGATTGCAGCAGGATGGCGTAGCGGGACTGATCGAGGATGCGCTCGGCCGCGGCAGTGCCGCTGGCCAGGCCCAGATCCAGACCCAGGTCCAGCGCACCGAAGCTCAGCCGCTCGACGCCCTTGGCGCGGGCGATCTCCTCCAGGCGCTGCAGGCCCAGCGCGCTCTCGATGATCGGCCAGACCGGCTTGCCACATTCCGCCGCGCGCTCGACCTGGCGAGCGCTTTCGGCCTTGGGCAGCAGGATGCCCGCCACACCGGCATAGCGGCGACAGACTTCCAGATCCTCTAGATGCTGGGCATGCAGGGCACCGTTGATCCGCACGAAGACGCGCACGTCGGGGTTGTCGTGCAGGTAGCGCTCCAGGTTGTCACGGGCCTCGACCTTCTGGGCCTCGGCCACGGCATCCTCGAGGTCGACGATGACCACGTCGGCGCCGGTGGCCAGGGCCTTGGCGATACGTTCCGGGCGGGTGGCCGGCACGAACAGGGCGGAGCGAACGATGCTGCTCATGAAGAATGTCCTTCTTGTAAGGGGGTCAGACGGCGCCCTGCTGGCGCAGGCGCTGGATATCGCCCTCGGCGTAGCCCAGCTCGCCCAGCAGGCGCTCGGTATGCTCGCCGAGCGCGGGCACCGGGTCCATGCGCGGTTGGAAGGAGGCGTTGCGGCCCGGCGGCAGCAGCGCCGGCAATTCGCCGGCCGGGCTGCCCACCGTGGTCCAGCGCTGGCGGGCCTTGAGCTGCGGGTGCTCCCAGACGCCGGCCATGTCGTTGACATGGGCGTTGGCAATGGGCGCGGCATCCAGGCGGGCGATCACCTCGTCGGCGGTCAGGCTGCTGAACACCTCGACGATGATGGCGCGCAGCTCGGCGCGGTTTTCCGAGCGCTTGAAGTTGGCGGAGAAGCGCGGGTCCCGGGCCAGTTCCGGCTTGAGCAGCACCTTCTCGCAGAAGGCCACCCACTCGCGTTCGTTCTGCAGGCCCAGCATCACGGTCTTGCCATCGCCAGCCGGGAACGGGCCGTACGGGTAAATGGTGGCATGGGCGGCGCCGGCGCGCGGCGGCGGAGTGGCACCCTTGTAGGCGTAGTACAGGGGGTAGCCCATCCACTCCACCAGGCTTTCCAGCATGGACACGTCCACCCGGCTGCCCTTGCCGGTCTTGTCGCGCAGCATCAGCGCCGAGAGCACGCCGGTGTAGGCGTACATGCCGGCGGCGATGTCGGCGATGGAGCAACCGGCCTTGGCCATCTCGTCCTCGCCGGGCCCGCCGGTGACGGACAGGAAGCCGCCTTCGGACTGGATCAGCAGGTCGTAGGCCTTCTTCTGTTCGTAGGGGCCGCCCTCGCCATAGCCGGAGATGTCGCAGACGATCAGGCGCGGGTAGCACTCATGCAGCACCTCGAAGGACAGGCCCATGCGCGCGGCGGCGCCCGGCGCCAGGTTCTGCACCAGCACGTCGGCCTGGCTCAGCAGTTGGTCGAGCACCTGCATGGCATCGTCCTGCTTGAGGTCCAGGGTCAGGCTTTCCTTGGAGCGGTTGGTCCACACGAAGTGGGAGGCCAGGCCGTCGACGCGCTCGTCATAGCCCCGGGCGAAGTCGCCCGCGCCGGGACGCTCGACCTTGATCACCCGCGCGCCCAGATCGGCCAGTTGGCGGGTGCAGAACGGCGCGGCGATGGCGTGTTCCAGGCTGACGACGGTGATGCCGTCCAGCGGACGGATGTTGTTGTTCGGTACGGTCATATCCGGTGTTCCTGCAAATTCGGTTCGGTCCGTAGGGTGGAAAACGGCGAAGCCTTTTCCACGCGTTTCAGATCCATGCGCTCGGCATTCGGTGGAAAAGACCTGGGGTCGTTTTCCACCCTACGGAAACGGTCTGGCCATCAGGCCAGGCCGCCCAGGTCATAGGTGTCACGCAGCCGCCAGACGCGGTCGATCAGCACGCCGGCTTCGGCGTCGCTGCGCGCGCCGGAGAAGGCGACCAGACGGCGGAACTTGTCTTCCAGCTCGGCGCGGCTCAGGGTGTTGCCCGGATCGCCCTTCGGATCGTCCACGGCAGCAGTCAGGGTGCGGCCGTCCACGGTGACCACCTCGACCCGGCCCAGCCAGCGCTGCGGGTAGGCGCCATCCACCTCGGGGTCCAGCACCATGCTGACTTTCTCGCGGAACTGGCCGACGCGGGGGTCGGTCAGCGCGTGGGTGTGAAATTCGGTCAGGCCGGCCTTGCCGTACAGGGCGATCAGGCCCAGCACGGTGCCCATGGAGAACTTGGCCTGGTGCACGGTCTGCGGCACTACCACGCGACCCAGCACATCGATGGCGCCCTGGTGCACGCGGGTGGTCACCCGGGCGATCTCGTCGGCAGTCAGGTTCTCGCGCTGCATCAGCGCCAGCAGCGCGTCGGCGGCCGGATGGGTGTGACGGCAGGAGGCGTGGAACTTGAAGCTGGTCTCGGCCAGCGCCCAGCGCTCGCCCAGGCGGTCGGACAGCCAGCGCGGATCGGCGTCCTTCGACATCCCGGCGGCCATGCCCTGCTCGCCTTCCAGGATGTTGCGCGCCCCGCTCAGCCCATCGGCAGTCAGGTAGGCGGCCAGCAGACCGTCGGCGGCGGCCTTGGCGGTGTGCAGCTGCTTGGAATCGGCGGCGTCGCGCAGGAACTCCCACAGGCCGGCGGCCTGGGTGCCGGCGCTGCCCAGCAGATTGATGAACTGTTCCTTGTCGAAGCCCATCAGCTTGCCGACCGCCACGGCAGCGGCCAGGGTGCCGACGGTCGCGGTGGTGTGGAAGATGCGGTAGTGGGAGCGGCCGAGGAATTCGCCGATGCGAATACCCGCCTCGTAGCCGGCCAGCGAGGCCAGCAGCAGCTCGCGGCCGGACTTGCCGAGATCCTGCGCGGCGGCCAGCGCGGCCGGGAACACCACGGTGGCCGGGTGCAGCACGGAGCTGTTGTGCAGGTCGTCCTGCTCCACCAGGTGCGAGCTGGCGCCGTTGACCAGCGCGGCGAAGTAGGCCGAGCTGGAGCGGCGGCTGACCAGGATGCGGGAACGTCCTTCGGCCGGACCCATCTTCTCGGCGTAGCGCTCGAACAGCGGAATCGGGTGCGCGCCCTGGCTGGCCAGCGCCGAGCCCAGCCAGTCGAGGAACAGGTCTTCGGTGCGGTCGAGAACCGCGGCCGGCACCTGCTCGTAGCGCAGGTCGGCAAGGAAAGCGGCAAGAGCTTGGGTGTGCTGGCTCATTCGGCCATCTCCACGTAATTCGAGAGTTCGATGAGGTTCAGATCGGGGTCGAGCAGGTAGACGGAGCGGATCGGTCCCTGGGCGCCGGTGCGCATCACCGGCCCCATGAGCATCTCGACGCCGTTGGCCTGCAGCTGGGCGATCACCTGCTCCAGCGGCTCGGCGACGATGAAGCACAGGTCCGCCGAACCCGGCGTCGGGCGATGGGCGTGCGGTTCGAATTCCGCGCCGGCCTGGTGCAGGTTGATCTTCTGCTCGCCGAAGGCCAGTGCCTTGCGGCCTTCACCGAACACCACCGGCTGCATGCCCAGCACGCGGGTGTAGAAGTCGACGCTGCGCCCGATGTCCTGCACCGTAAGCACCAGATGGTCGAGATGGCTGATCTGCATAACGTCTCTCCGTCTTCATAACGCACCGTTCCGGCGCGGTGGTGGCCAACGGGTTGCGTTGACCACCCTACGGTCATTCGTAGGGTGGAGAACGACCGCCGGGTCTTTTCCACCGATGCCCGCCCACTGCTCCGTCTGGTGGAAAAGGCTGCGCCGTTTTCCACCCTACGGGTTCATCAGAACGAGCGCGGCAGCTCCAGCAGGTGTTCCGCGACGTAGGAAAGAATCAGGTTGGTGGAGATCGGCGCTACCTGGTACAGACGGGTCTCGCGGAACTTGCGCTCGACGTCGTACTCGTTGGCGAAGCCGAAACCGCCGTGGGTCTGCAGGCAGGCGTTGGCCGCTTCCCAGGACGCCTTGGCGGCCAGGTACTTGGCCATGTTGGCGGCGGCCCCGGCGTTACGGCCGGCGTCATACTCTTCGCAGGCACGCCAGCGCATCAGGTCGGCGGCTTCCAGCTCGATGTGCGCCTCGGCGATCGGGAACTGAACACCCTGGTTCTGGCCGATCGGGCGACCGAACACCACGCGGTCGCGGGCGTACTGGGCCGACTTCTCGGTGAACCAGCGGCCGTCGCCGATGCACTCGGCGGCGATCAGGGTGCGCTCGGCGTTCAGGCCGTCGAGGATGTAGCGGAAGCCCTTGCCTTCTTCGCCGATCAGGCTGCTGGCGGGGATTTCCAGGTTGTCAAAGAACAGCTCGTTGGTCTCGTGGTTGACCATGTTGGCGATCGGCTGCACGGTCAGGCCGTTGCCGATGGCTTCGCGCAGGTCGACCAGGAAGATCGACATGCCGTCGGCCTTCTTCTTCACCTCGGCCAGCGGCGTGGTGCGCGCCAGCAGGATCATCAGGTCGGAGTGCTGGATGCGCGAGATCCACACCTTCTGGCCGTTGATGACGTACTTGTCGCCCTGGCGCACCGCGGTGGTCTTGATCTTCGTGGTGTCGGTGCCGGTGGTCGGCTCAGTCACGCCCATGGACTGCAGGCGCAGCTCGCCGCTGGCCAGCTTGGGCAGGTAGTAGCGCTTCTGCTCCTCGCTGCCGTTACGCAGGAGGGTGAACATGTTGTACATCTGGCCATGGATGGTGCCGGAGTTGCCGCCGCAGCGGTTGACCTCCTCCAGGATGATGGAGGCTTCAGCCAGGCCCAGGCCCGAGCCGCCGTACTCTTCCGGGATCATCGCCGACAGCCAGCCGGCTTCGGTCATCGCGGTGACGAATGCTTCCGGGAAGCCCTTTTCCTCGTCGATCTTGCGCCAGTATTCGGCGGGGAACTCGGCGCACAGGGCGCGCACGCCTTCACGGATGGCGTTGTATTCGTCATTCAGGTACGGGTTCATTGCGGTTCCTCGATGTTCTTCTTGTTACCGACGGCTGTTGCTCGGGCCGCCACTCGGTGGCCAAGGCTGTACCTTGACCACCCTCCGGATAGCGCGGTGTTGGCCGCTTTTATTCGAATTCCACTTCGGCCTTCTGGGCGATGCCGTCGGCGTTACCGGCCCACAGCTCGGCCTTGCCGGGCGCGACGATGCGGCCGCCCACCTCGAACGGTTTCGGCGCGATCAGCGGACGCACGCCGCGATAGGCGAAGCGGCGCAGGCGGGCCTGCGGGTGGGCGCGGCAGAAGGCGCGCAGGTTCAGGGTGGCGATCAGCGGACCGTGCACCACCAGACCCGGGTAGCCTTCGGTCTCGGTCACATAGGGGAAGTCGTAATGGATGCGGTGGCCGTTGAAGGTCACGGCGGAATAGCGGAACAGCAGGGTCGAGCTGGGCGTGATGGACTCGTGCCAGTCGCCGGTGGGCAGCTCTTCGCCGCCGCCGAGCTTCGGCGGGGTCGGCTCGCGGTAGACGATGTCCTGTTCCTCGCGGATCGCCAGGCTGCCGTCCTGCAGGTAGTCGTGCTGCACGGTGACGAACAGCAGCGAGCCGGTGCGGCCATGCTTTTCCTCGATGTGCTTGATGGTGGAAACCTTCTCGGCGTTCGCGCCGGCCTGCAGCGGCTCGAAGAACTCCACGCGGCCGCCCGCCCACATGCGGTTGCGGTTGTCGGCCGGCGGCAGGAAGCCGCCACGCGCCGGATGGCCATCGGCGCCCAGGCCAGTCTCGAACACCGGGTCCTGGAAGAAACACCACTGCCACAGCGGCGGCAGCGGCTGGCCGTTGGCAGGGGTCTGCTCGCCCAGGGTGGCGGCGATGCGCTTGAGGAGGTTATGGCTCAGCTGGTCCTGGGCTTCTTCGGTGCGTCCGATCCAGGCAGTCAGGGCGGCGTCGGTCATTACGGGCATCCCGCGTGTGTCTTGTGGTTGTGACCGCAGGATGCATCGGCGCCTCGCGTTTCGTGAATCCGGATTTACAACCACCGGCATTCGGATATCCTGAACGCCTTTTCCGAGAGACGGTCCCACTTACCGCTGTTGTCCGGAGGACATCCATGCACTTCGATCTGGCCGACCTGCGCCTGTTCATCCACATTGCCGAATCGCCGAGCCTGACCCAGGGCGCGCGCCGCGCGCACCTGTCACCGGCCGCCGCCAGCGCCCGCATCAAGGCGCTGGAGGGCCAGCTGGACAGCCGCCTGCTGTACCGCGACAGCCGCGGTGTGGAGCTGACCCCCGCCGGCCACAAGCTGCTGCAGCATGCGCGGCTCATCATGCGCCAGGTGGACTACCTGAAAAGCGAGTTCACCACCTACGGCGCCGATAACGCCGGGCACATCCGCATCTTCGCCAACACCACGGCGGTCACCGAGTTCCTGCCCGAAGTGCTGGCCGGTTTCCTGGTCGAGCGCCCGGGCGTGACCGTGGACCTGCAGGAGCGCCTGAGCCGCGACATCGTGCGCGGCGTGCTGGACGGCACCACCGACCTGGGCATCATCGCCGGCCCGCTGGAGGTCAGCGGCCTGCAGGCCATCCACTTCAGCACCGATCGCCTGGTGCTGGCCGTACCCGAGGGCCATCCCCTGGCCGGCGAGAAGTCCGTGACCCTCTCGCAGACTCTGGCCTACCCGCATATCAGCCTGCACGAAGGCAGCACGCTGCTGACCTTCCTGCGCGACGAGGTGGAAAAACTCGGCCAGAAGCTGTCGCTGCGCATCCAGGTCTCCAGCTTCGAAGCCAGCTGCCGGATGATCGAGGCCGGCGTGGGCATCGGCATCATTCCCGAGTCCGCCGCCCAGCGGCACAGCCGCACCATGCGCCTGGCCACGGTGCAGCTCGACGAGCCCTGGGCGGTGCGCGAACGACGCATCCTGGCCCGCGACCTGAACGCCCTGCCCGGCATCCTGCTGGCGCTGATCGAGCGGCTCACCGGCCGTCCGGTCACCCAGGAGACCTGATATGCGCCGCGGCGCGTTCCTGCTCGTGCTCGCGGTACTGCTCGGCGGCTGCGGGGCGCCCCTGAAACAGCTGAGCGAGGAAGCACAACTGACCAGCCGGGAGGTCCGCGTGCTGGCCACCACCCCCTTCCCGCTGCAGGCGGTGCTGCCGCGCCGCGTCGAGGGCCACAGCCTGCGCGTGTACCTGGAGGGTGACGGCTATGCCTGGGCCACACCCACCCAGCCCAGCCTGGACCCCACGCCCCGCGACCTGCTGGTGGCCCGCCTGGCCACCCTCGACCCGCTGGGTGCGGTATACCTGGCGCGGCCCTGCCAGTTTGTCGAGCACCCGGACTGCAAGCCGCTGCTATGGACCGACCAGCGCTTCAGCCGCCCGGTACTCAACAGCCTGCATGCGGCCCTCGACCAGTTGAAGCAGCGCTACGGCGTGCGCCGCCTGGAGCTGGTGGGGTATTCCGGTGGCGGCGCCCTTGCCCTGCTCCTGGCGGCCGAGCGCAACGACGTGGTTGCCGTGCAGACCCTGGCCGGCAACCTGCACCCCAGTGCCTGGATCGCCCATCACCGCCTCACGCCGCTGACCGGTTCGCTGGAGCCGCTGGCCTATCGCGAGCGCCTGCGCCAGATTCCCCAGCGGCACCTGACCGGACAGCGCGACAAGGTGGTGCCGCCCCCGCTGGCCTATCAGTACGCCGACAGCCTCGGGACGGCCGACTGCCTGGAGATCCGGACGGTGGATGCGACGCACAGCGAGGGCTGGGAAACGGCCTGGGCCGGCTTCCGGCAACGGCCGCTGGTCTGCGCGCCGGCTCAGAAACCGTAGGACAGGGTCACCGAGCCGAACTGGTCATGCCCCTGCTGGCCACGGAACTCGTGGGTGCGCCAGACACTGACGAAGGTCAGCTGCCAGCGGCTCCAGGTGAGTGCCAGGCCGGCCAGGGCATCGCCGACCCATTCCTCGCGATCCACCGAGTGGCTGGACTTGAAGGTGTTGCCGTCGAGCAGCAGGTTGTAGGCCATGTAGCGACCTTCCAGCCCCAGGAAACCGTACCAGGCGAAGTGTCCAAGCGGCGTGAAGTACTGGCTGCCGCTCTGCGCCGGGGTCACCGAGGGAATGCCCTGGCTGCGCTCCAGGTGCCGGCCGAAGCGCAACACCCCGCCGGCCGAGGCATAGGTGTAGAGATTGCCCAGCGCCAGGCCGGCGGTAGGCGCGTATTCGAGTTCCAGACCGAACAGCTGGCCCTGGCGCCACCACTGCTGCCCGTAGGCCACATTGAGGAAGGGTTCGTTACGCAGCTGGTGCTTCCAGCCGCGCGGCTCGGTGGCGTTGATGTGCTTGTGGATCCAGTGCTGCACCTTGCCAACCCCGGTGCCCGGCCCCACCAGGCCGGTGTCCAGGTGCAGTTCGCGGCTCACGCGCTGGTTCGTCTCGTCACGCTCCGCGTACATCGATACGCCGAGGAACAGCAAACCCGCGTAAGGCCGGTCGTCCTCGATCAGCTCGCGACTGCGCAGGTCCTCGGGGGTATAGCCCTGCATGCCGAACCGGTAGGCGAGGGTCTGCACCTCGTCGCCCGCCCAGCCCGGCAGGGCCTCGGCCAGGCCGCGCGCCCAGTGCCCGTTGTCGGGTTCGAAGGACCAGAACAGCTCCAGTCCGCCGCTGTAGTGGCCGTCGTCGTCCTCGTAGGACAGCAGGTCATTCTCGACCTTGATGGACAGCGAATCGGCCAGCAGCGGCACCGGCAGGCCGGCAATCAGCAGCAGGCCCAGTCGCAGCGATTTCCAACACACCATGTCGTCGCCCCGGCAGTCTCCAACGTTCGTTAGAGAGCCACCGGTTCGCAACGTTCCTCGCGATGCCTACACCCGGAAACGGCTCAGCAACGCGTCCAGACGCTCGGCCAACTGGTTGAGCGCCTGACTGGTGCCGGCGGCCTTTTCCGCCTCGCCGGCATTGTCCTGGGCCAGGCTGGCGGTCTGCGTCACGTTGCCGTTGATCTCGTCGACCACGTGGGATTGCTCCAGGGTGGCACTGGCGATCGAGGCCGCCAGGCCGCTGATGCTGCGCAGCGATTCGACGATCTGGCGCAGGTTGGCGCCGGCCTGGCTGGCCTGCTCGACGGTCTGTTCGGATTGCCGGCTGCTGTCCTGGATGACCTTTACGGCCGCCGCCGAATGGGTCTGCAGCTGCTCGATCATCGCCTGGATTTCCGCCGTGGACTGCTGGGTGCGCTGCGCCAGCAGGCGGACCTCGTCGGCCACCACCGCGAAGCCGCGCCCCTGTTCGCCCGCCCGCGCCGCCTCGATGGCGGCATTCAGCGCCAGCAGGTTGGTCTGCTCGGCCACCGCGCGAATGACTTCCAGCACACCACCGATCCGGGTGGTTTCATCAGCCAGCGCACGGATCACGTCCACCGCCTGCTCAATGCTGGCGGACAGTTGGCCGATCTGCGCCAGCGCATTGTCGATGCCCTGCAGTCCCTGCCCGGCCCGCTCCTCAGCGCTGCGTACATCAACGGCGGTGTGCTCGGCGTTCTTCGCCACGTCCTGCACGCTGTAGGCCACTTCATGGATGGCCGTGGCCACCTGCTCCACCTGCTGGGACTGGCGCGCGCTCTGCTCGCTGAACAGATGCGCCTGCTGGCCCAGGCCCTGGGCCGAGCGGCTGAGGATGCGTGCCGATTCCAGGGTTTCGCCGATCACCTGGCGCAGGCTGCCGGTGAAGCTGTTGAAATGCCCGGCCAGCTCGCTCAGCTCATCGCGGCCGTCGGTCTTCAGCTGGCGGGTCAGATCGGCCTCGCCACTGGCGATGTCGGCCATGGCCCGCACGGTATCGCCCAGCGGTCGCGAAATGCTGCGGGCAATCAGGGCGATGATGCCGGCCAGCAGCCCGGCCATGAACAGTCCCAGCAGCGAGGCCTGGATCAGCTCCTGGCGGAACTGGGCCTTCACGTCATCGATGTACACCCCGGTGGCGAGCATCCAGCCCCAGGGTTCGAACTGCGCCACGTAGGTGACTTTCTCCACCGGCGGCGTGCCGGGCCGTTTCGGCCACAGGTAGGGAACCGTCCCCGAACCCTGCTCACGCGCCGTGCGTGTCATTTCAGCCACGAAGGCAACACCCGTACTGTCCTTGAGCTGGCTGAGGTTCTGGCCGACCAGCTTCGGATCCAGGTGCATCAGCATCAGGCTGTCCAGGGTAGTGACAAAGAAGTACTCGCCCTCGGCATAGCGCAGCGTCGCCAGCAGGGCCAGGGCCTGCTGCTGGGCCTGCTCGCGGGTCAGCTCCCCGGCGCGCTCCCGCTGGTGGGCCTGCTGCAGAACGCCGGCAGCGGTCTGCACCACCCAGCTCAGTTGCTCGATCTTGCCGTCATGGAGGTTCCGATAGCTGCGCTGCAGCATCATCGCCGCCAACACCAGCAGCATCAGTACAGAGGCCAGCAGGATCAGCAACAAGCGACGGCTGATCATCAGATTGCGCAGTTGGAACATCGGACACCACCCTGGTAATACGTCACCGTTTTGACATGGAGTCTGGGTGCAGCAAGCAGCAGGCCAGGATTACGGCACTGCGACAAACGGGCACGGACAGCGAACAACACCCGTCCAGCCGGCTTGCCTGAACTCAACGCAGGACCGGTGGGTCCGCCGGCTGGAAGGTTTCGGCCCCCGACACCCACACCTGAACAGGGGATCCAGTCCATGCAGATGTCCTATTGGCGCTTTGCCGCCATGATCGCCACCTCGACGCTGGTCATGTTCGGCCTGATGTATCTCAACACCTACGCCTTCGCGCATGTCCGCTGGAGCGAAACACGGCTTTGGATGGCGCTCCTGATGGGCGCGAGCATGGCGATGATCATGCTCAGCTTCATGCTGAACATGTATGCCAACAGGGCGCTCAACCTGGCGATCTACGCAAGCAGCCTGCTGGTCTTCGCACTCGCCCTCTGGCTGGTGCGCAGCCAGGCGACAATAGACGACCAGGACTACATGCGGGCGATGATCCCCCACCACTCCATCGCCATCATGACCAGCGAGCGGGCGCGGATCAGCGATCCACGGGTACGCGAACTGGCCGACGAGATCATCCGCGCCCAGCGCCGTGAAATCGCCGAGATGGAATATCTCATCAGCGACCTTGAGAAAAAGGACCGGGAGGGCGAATAAGGTCTTCGAGCCCAGGCCACTGGCAGCCGGGCAGGTAGGTACCGCCAGTGATTTTCTGCAGGCACAAAAAAAGCTGCCCTTGGCAGCTTCTCTTGTTCCACCTTCGATGAGGAAGGTGATCAGGTATGGCGCAGTGGACGGGACTCGAACCCGCGACCCCCGGCGTGACAGGCCGGTAT
>NZ_JBOY01000114.1:0-869 GCF_000647775.1 Pseudomonas sp. RL
CTGGTGGTTTCCCTGGCCTTCTACGGCATGTCCACCTTCGAAGGCCCGATGATGGCCATCAAGACCGTGAACGCCCTGTCGCACTACACCGACTGGACCATCGGTCACGTACACGCCGGCGCCCTTGGCTGGGTGGCAATGATCTCCATCGGCTCCCTGTACCACCTGATTCCGAAAGTGTTCGGTCGCGAGCAGATGCACAGCATCGCCCTGATCAACACCCACTTCTGGCTGGCCACCATCGGCACCGTGCTGTACATCGCCTCCATGTGGGTGAACGGCATTACCCAGGGCCTGATGTGGCGCGCCGTGAACCAGGACGGCACCCTGACCTACTCCTTCGTCGAAGCGCTGGAAGCCAGCCACCCCGGCTTCATGATTCGCGCCCTGGGCGGTGCGTTCTTCGTCGCCGGTATGCTGCTGATGGCCTACAACACCTGGCAGACCGTGCGCGCAGCCAAGCCTGAAGAAGTCGAAGCGGCCGGGAAGTTCACGGTCCAAGGAGCCCACTGATGAAAAGCCATGAGAAACTCGAGAAGAACATCGGTCTGCTGACCCTGTTCATGATCATTGCCGTGGCCATCGGCGGCCTGACCCAGATCGTCCCGCTGTTCTTCCAGGACGTGGTCAACGAGCCGGTGGAAGGCATGAAGCCCTACACTGCCCTGCAGCTGGAAGGTCGTGACATCTACATCAAGGAAGGCTGCGTCGGCTGCCACTCCCAGATGATCCGTCCGTTCCGCGCGGAAACCGAGCGCTACGGCCACTACTCCGTCGCCGGCGAAAGCGTCTGGGACCATCCGTTCCTGTGGGGTTCCAAGCGTACCGGTCCGGACCTGGCCCGCGTCGGCGGTCGTTACTCCGACGAC
>NZ_JBOY01000115.1:0-9037 GCF_000647775.1 Pseudomonas sp. RL
ACCAGCGCCGGCTTGCGCACGCTGTCCGGCAACCGCCTGCCCGCGTGGACGCCGGCCATGCCGCAGCCGGTCAAGCCGATCGCCATCACGCCCGCCCGCGACGACAGCCGGCCGCGCGTGGTGTACCTGGCGGCCTGCGTGTCGCGGGCCATGGGCCCGGCATTCGGCGACGCCGAGCAGACTCCGCTGATCGAGCGCACCCGCGCCCTGCTGGAGAAGGCCGGCTTCCAGGTGGTGTTCCCCGAGGCGCTGGACAGCCTGTGCTGCGGCCAGCCGTTCGCCTCCAAGGGCTATGCCGACCAGGGCGAGCGCAAGAAGCGGGAAACCCTGGATGCGCTGCTCAAGGCCAGTCGCGGCGGCCTCGACCCGATCTACTGCGACACCAGCCCCTGCACGCTGCGCCTGGTGCAGGACCTGGCCGACACCCGGCTGAACATTCACGACCCGGTTCGCTTCATCCGCGAGCAGCTGTTCGAGCGCCTGGAGTTCGTGCCGCAGCAGGAGCCGGTGGCCGTGCACGTGACCTGCAGCACCCAGCACCTGGGCGAGGCGCAGGGGCTGATCGACATCGTGCGGCGCTGCACCGAGCAGGTGGTCATCCCGGAAGGCATCCATTGCTGCGGCTTCGCCGGCGACAAGGGCTTCAACCAGCCGGAGCTCAACGCCCACGCGCTGCGTACGCTGAAGGACGCGGTGCAGCAGTGCCAGGAAGGGATCTCCACCAGCCGCACCTGCGAGATCGGCCTGTCCAGCCATTCGGGCATCGACTACCACGGTCTGGTCTATCTGGTCGACCGGGTCACTCGGTCCAAAGCCTGCTGAAGCGCGTACGGCCAGGGCGGCGACCCTTGCGATTGTCCTCCCGGCGGAACCCCTGGCCGTCCGACGCGTCAACCCTTGCGGACCCCACACGCGAGGAACCTCCATGAAAAGTCCCGCTCTGTTCATCTCCGCCGCCCTGCTGTTCGCGCCCGCCGCCTTCGCCGCCGACAACCAATGCGAAGCCCGCCTCGACCAGTTGGACGAGGCCATGGACCAGCGCGAGCTGACCGATGCCGAGGAAGACCAGATCGACAAGCTGCGTGACGAGGCCGAGGAGTACAAGGATGCCGACCGCATGTCGGAATGCCTCAGCACAGTCGACCAGGCCATGCAGATGCTCAACAGCGCCCCCATGAAGGAATGAACCCGGATCGGCCTGGCGCAGGGAGTCGCCGTCGTGGCCGATCCGTCCGGAGATATCCATGAAACCGACCCTTTTGCTACTGGCTACGTGTCTGGTCGCGGCGCCCGCCTTCGCGGACGCGGACCGCTGCAACGAGAACCTGCAGAAACTCGAGACAGAGACCGGCAACCCCACCGATCACACGTCGGCCAATGAAGCGAAAATGTTCATCGAACAGGCGCGCGAGGCCCAGGCGCGTGGCGATACCAACGCCTGCGTGACCGCCAGCGAACGCGCGCTGAAGACTCTCGACCAATCCTATCGACAAGGAAACGGCTCAGGGTCGGGTCCGGGAGTAGGCTCAGGCAACGCTAATTGAACGGCTGCCCCTTGAAAGCCGCCTGACCGTCTCCATCTAGGTGTCAGGACGGTTGAAGGCACCCAGCCTTAAGCCGACAAGAGGTTCGACGCAGCGATGCAATTGACGTACACTGCGCCGGACCTTTCTAGCGACACCTGGGGCCGATTAGGATTCGACGCCGGTAATGAAACTTGAGGGGCATGCCGAGTAGGTGACAGTTCTCGTAAATTCGCTGCCACAATTCATAGTTGCCAACGACGACAACTACGCTCTGGCCGCCTAAGGGCGCCAGCAGACCCTAGGGGATGCCTGTAAACCCGAAGATTAGGTCTGTCAGATAGAACAGGATCGCCGCCAAGCTCGCTGCAGGTGTAACGGCTAAAACTTATGCAGCTCGCTCCAAGCACCCTGCCACTCGGGCGGCGCGGAGTTAACTCAATAGAGATGGCTAAGCATGTAGAACCGATAGCGGAGTCCTGGCGGACGGGGGTTCAAATCCCCCCGGCTCCACCAAATCAAGCAAGCTAAGCCCCTGATTCCTAGCGGATTTCAGGGGCTTTTCTTTTGCACATCCTAAAGTGTCGAAGAAACGTCGAGCCATCGACTGCAACACCGCCCCGCCAATCCCGGGAACTCCCCACTCGCACCGGCTTCGTAACCCTGCAGGATGCGTTCTCGTTCCAGGCGCCGGGAGGCCTAACAGCAGGGGGGGCGGTCATGCTTGCAAGTCATCATCTCAGCGCGACGGGTGACGAGGCGGATCGTGTCCGACGCGCCACATCGCCTGCGGTCAACGACGAGATCGATCGCCGGACCCAGCAGAACATTCGCCACTTCAGCGGCCTGGACCGCCAGGACATCCTGCGGCGCATCGACGCGCTGGAGCGTGAATGGGATATCGAGCGCGTCCTGGAGGTCAATGCCTCGACCCTCGCGCTGACCGGCCTGGTGCTGGGGCTCACCGTGAACCGCAGATGGTTCATGCTGCCCGGCGTGGTGCTGCCCTTCCTGCTGCAGCATGGCCTGCAGGGCTGGTGTCCGCCGCTGCCGATCCTGCGCCGCCTGGGCGTGCGCACCCGGGGCGAGATCGACCGGGAGAAATTCGCCCTGCTGGAAACTGTGCGGGGCAACCGCAATGCTCCGTGACGTTCAGCGCTGCGACGCAAACATCGGCGACTGCGCAAACGCCTCCACCAGGTAGTCGATCATTACCCGCACCTTGGCCGGCGGACGGCGATCCGGCGGATACAGCACATGGATGCCGCCCAGGGTGCAGGTGGGCTGGTCCAGCGTCACTTCCAGCAGCTCACCCCGCTCGAGGGCATCGGTGACGATGAACAGCGGCTGGTAGATCAGCCCCTGGCCGCAGATGGCCGCCGCCGTCAGCGCGTCGCCATTGTTGGCGGTCAGGTCGCCGGTGACCGGCACCCGCACGCCGCCATCGTGGCCGAACGCCCATTCCTTGCCGCCCGCCCAGGACGACAGGCTGTAGCCCAGGCAGTTGTGCTGCACGAGTTCGGCCACGCGCCGAGGGATGCCACGTTGCTCCAGATAAGCCGGAGCGGCACACACGCACATCGGACAATCACCCAGCTTGCGCGCTTGCATCTGGCTATCGGCCAGGTGGCCGATGCGGACGATGAGATCCCAGCCGCCTTCGAGCATGTCGACCTGGCTGTCGGTCAGTCCCAGCTCGATGCGCACGGCGGGATGGCGGCGACTGAATGCCGGCAGCAAGGGCGCGATGAAACGACTGCCGAACGACAGCGGCGCGTTGAGGCGCAACAGGCCGCGCGCCTCGATGCGCTGCGAGGCGGCCACGGCCTCGGCCTCATCGATCTCCGGCAGGATTCGCTGGCAGGCCTCCAGATAGTCGCTGCCCGCTTCGGTGAGGCTCAAGCGACGCGTGGTGCGGTGCAGCAGCTTGACGCCCAGGCGCGACTCGAGCGCATCGATGTGCTTGGTGGCCATGGCGGCGGACATGTCCAGCTGGCGCGCCGCCGCTGACAGACTGCCGGCGGCAACCGCCCGCACGAATACCCGCATTCCGGTGACCCGATCCAGCATGATTTCCAACCCTTGGTTAAAGGTGAACCCTCAGATCGGCCGATTATCACTTCTTCGACAGCAAGAGATACTGCCTACAGAACTATTTACCGGAGCACGCCCATGGCCACCGCCGCCCCCCTTCGCCAACCGACGCTGTTTATCCCCCATGGCGCTGGCCCCTGCTTCTTCATGGACTGGAACCCGCCGACCGCATGGAACCGCATGGCCGACTACCTGCGCAGCGTGGGCGACACGCTACCCGAGCGGCCGCGCGCCATCGTCATGGTCTCGGCGCACTGGCTGGAGCCGGCGTTCGGCGTGACAGGTACGCCCCGCCCCGAGCTGATCTACGACTATTACGGTTTTCCGCCGCACACCTACGAACTGCGTTACCCCGCGCCCGGCGAACCGGCGCTGGCCGAACGGGTGGCCACGCTGCTCAATCAGGGCGGCCAGCCCGCCCGGGTGGATCCGCAACGCGGCTTCGACCATGGCATGTTCATTCCGCTGAAGCTGATGTTCCCGGATGCGGACATCCCGGTCATCCAGCTGTCCCTGCGCCATGACCTGGACCCGCAGGCCCACCTGGACGCCGGCCGCGCGCTGGCGCCACTGCGCGACCAAGGCGTGCTGATCATCGGCAGCGGCATGAGCTTTCACAATATGCGCGCCTATGGCGACGCCCGTTTCGGGGCGCCGTCCGAACAGTTCGACCGCTGGCTGACGGAAACCGTGGAAGCCGAGCCCGCCGAGCGCTACCAGCGCCTGGTCGACTGGGCGCAGGCACCCGCCGCGCGGCTGTGCCATCCGCCGCGCGCCGAGGAGCATCTGATCCCCTTGCTGGTGGTGGCGGGTGCCGCGGACGAAGACCCTGGCCGGCGCGCCTTCACCGATCAGGTGCTTGACGTCACCCTTTCCGCATTCCACTTCGGCTGAGGGTCTTTAACAATGCCGGAATCCAACACCCAGATCGCCACGGACAATCCACAGCGCCTGATCACCCGCCTGAGCAATCACTGGGCGCACAAGTTCCCCGTCACGCGCGGGGAAGGACGCAGCGAAATATCGCTGAGCCTTGGCCTGTGCCAGCTCGAGGCGCACGGAACCACACTGCGGGTGCGACTGAAAGGCGAGGAAGACGCGCTACGGCAACTCGAGACGGTGGTGGCCAATCATTTGCAACGCATGGCGACCGAACCTTTGCCCGAGTTCATCTGGAACCCAAGTCACCCCGATTCGACAAGGAGCAACCCATGAACGACTCAGCCCACCGCTATGGCAGCGTGAGCCGCATCCTGCACTGGGGCATGGCCCTGCTGCTGACCCTGCAATTCCTCAAGCTGGGGGACCGCATCGACGAAGGCGATCACTGGATCGGCCAGACCCTGGTGCCCACTCATGTGAGCATTGGTGTCTTGCTGCTGGTACTGGTGCTGCTGCGCCTGACCTGGGCGGTGGCGCAGCGGGGTCGGCGACCGCAGCCGGCGGGGCCGCTGGGCGGGCTGGCACGCATCGGCCACGGCTTGCTGTATCTGTGCATGCTGGCGATGCCGCTGCTTGGCCTGGCCGTGATGCTCGGCAACGGTTACGGCCTGAAGGTGTTCGGCGTGCAACTGGTGGCCCGCGGCGGCGAGGAAATTCCCTGGCTGACCAGCCTGGGCAGCCTGCACTCGCCGCTGGCCTGGTTGTTCCTGTTGCTGGTCCTCGGCCACGTTGCCGCGGCGCTGTTTCACCATTTCGTGGTGAAGGACGACACCCTGCGGCGCATGGCGGGTTGAAGTCGGAGCGGGCATTGCGCCCGCTCCCTGCCCCTCAGCCCAGCGCATCTTCGATGGCCTGCACGAGCAGCGGATCATCCGGCGCGGTGCGCGGCGCGAAGCGGGCCAGCACGCGACCGTCCGGAGCCACCAGGAACTTCTCGAAGTTCCAGGTGATGTCGCCGGGAAACTCCGCGCCCTCGCCGGCCAGCAGGCGGTACAGCGGATGGCGGCCCGGCCCGTTGACTTCGAGCTTGCGGCTCATGGGAAAGCTCACCCCATAGTGCTTCTCGCAGAAGCGTGCGATCTGCGCCTCGCTGCAGGGCTCCTGGGCACCGAACTGGTTGCAGGGCACGCCCAGCACGCTGAAGCCGCGCGTGGCGTAGCTGCGCTGCAGCTTCTCCAGCCCGGCGTACTGCGGGGTCAGCCCGCACTCCGAAGCGACGTTCACGATCAACAGCACCTTGCCCTCGTAGGGTTTGAGGGGTAGCTCCTCGCCCGTGAGGCTCGTCAAGGTAAGGTCGTGCAGGGCACTCATGGAAAAACAACTCCTTTCTCGCACGCAAATAAAAAAGGCGCCCCGCTGGGCGCCTTCTTGAGCAGTCCAGCCCGGGCTGCAATCAGTGGTGGTGACCACCTTCGCCATGGATGTGGCCATGGGCGATTTCTTCGGGGCTGGCTTCACGCACCTGCACGACCTTGACGTCGAAGCTCAGGCGCTGACCGGCCAGCGGGTGGTTGCCGTCGACGGTCACGTCGTTGCCTTCGATGTCGCGGATGGTCACGACCTGCATGCCGCCATCCGGCGCGGAGGCGTGGAACTGCATGCCGACTTCCAGTTCGTCGACGCCTTCGAACATGGCGCGGTCCAGCACGGCGACCAGTTCGGCGCTGTATTCGCCGTAGGCGTCTTCCGGTTCGATGGTGACGGTCAGCTGATCGCCAGCCTGCTTGCCTTCCAGTGCCTTCTCCAGGCCGACAATGATGTTGCCGCAGCCGTGCAGGTAGACCAGCGGCGCGCCGCCAGCGGAGCTGTCGATCACCTCGCCGGCATCGTTGGTGAGGGTATAGTCGATGGAGACAGCCTTGTTGGCGGCGATCTGCATGGGGAAGACCTTTTGGTAGAGAGTTTGGAACGCGGAAGTTTACCCGCGCGGGCGGTCGAAAGCGAACCATGTGCGGACAGGCGGGTCGCGCCAGCGCTGCTCGGTTTCCGTCAGGACGATGAAGGCCATTGGGTTGCGCTACTGTCTTGTGGACATACCCAGCACCTGCGTCATTCGCCGCCCTGGCAGTCGCGCGCCTGGGTGCTGGATGCCGACAGCCGCGCCCGTCGCATCGGCCAGCCATTCGATTGCGGCTGGTGCCGGCAGGCCGGCCCTGCCGAGAGGGTGCCCGATGCGCGCGCGCAACGTTCTGGTGATCAACTGCGGTAGTTCGTCGCTGAAGTTCTCGCTGCAATGCGAGGCCCATTCCCGGGCTTTGCTCAGCGGGCTAGGCGAGCGGCTGGGCAGCGCCGAGGCCAGCCTGCGCTGGTGGCGCGGCGAAGCCATCCGCCAGCAGCGGGCACTGCCCGGCGCGGACCACGGCGCGCTGCTGCGGCAACTGCTGCCCATGGTCAACGAGGCGTGCGGCGGACGCCTGCACGGCGTCGGCCACCGGGTGGTGCACGGCGGCGAGCAGTTCACCCAGTCCTGCCGCATCGACGCCGAGGTGATCACGGCGATTCGCGCCACGGTGCCGCTGGCGCCGCTGCACAATCCGGCCAACCTGCTGGGCATCGAAACGGCCCTGCAGGTCTATCCCGACCTGCCGCACATCGCCGTATTCGACACCGCCTTCCACCAGAGCCTGCCGGAGCACGCCTTCCGCTATGCCCTGCCCGACCACCTGTACCGGGAACAGGGCGTGCGCCGCTATGGCTTCCATGGCACCAGTCACCGCTATGTCAGCCGCCGCGCGGCGCAACTGTGCAACCTGGCGGTCGGCGACAGTTGCTGGCTGGTCGCGCACCTGGGCAACGGCAGCTCCACCTGCGCCGTCGTCGATGGCCAGAGCCGCGACACCAGCATGGGCCTGACGCCCCTGGAAGGCGTGGTGATGGGCACCCGCAGCGGCGACGTGGACCCGAACCTGCATGGCCACCTGGCCCGCACCCTGGGCTGGAGCCTGGAGGATGTGGAGCGCCTGCTCAATCATCAGAGCGGCCTGCTTGGCCTCTCGGGGCTGTCCAACGACATGCGCACCCTGGAACAGGCACGCGGCGAGGGGCATCGCGCCGCCACCCTGGCCATCGAGGTGTTCTGCTACCGGCTCGCCAAGTCGCTGGCAGCGATGAGCTGCGCCCTGCCACGCCTGGACGGGCTGGTGTTCACTGGCGGCATCGGCGAGAACTCGGTGCTGGTGCGCGCGCGCACCGTGGCCTGGTTGCCGCTGTTCGGCCTGGCCATCGACCCGCAGGCCAACGCCCTATGCGTCGGCGGCGTAACCGGCGCCATCCATCGCCCGGGGACACCGCGCATCCTGGTGGTACCCACCAACGAGGAGAAGCAGATCGCGCTGGATACCCTGGCCCTTCTCGATTGACGCACGAACGGCTCTGAACGGCGGTTATCGTGACCATTCGGTCACTCTCGACGCTTGCAGTTGAGTGCACAATCGTTAACCTTGCGGCCAATTTTCCCTGACGAGAATCGGCCAATGCTGAGTTTTCTCCCTGCCACCCTGCGCGGCATCATCGCCAGCCTGATCCTGGCGCTGAACACGCTGTTCTGGTGCTGGCCGCTGTTCGCACTGTCCCTGCTCAAACTGCTGCTGCCGATTCCGGCCGTGCAGCGCGCGCTGCGTTCCGGCATGCACTGGATCGCGGAAACCTGGATGGCCATCAACAGCTTCTGGATGGACCTGGTGGGGCGTACCCGCTGGGACGTTCAGGGCCGCGACCTGGTGGACATGCGCCACTCCTATCTGGTGAGCAGCAACCACCAGAGCTGGGCGGACATCCTGGTGCTGCAGTACCAGTTCAACCGCCGCATGCCGATCCTCAAGTTCTTCCTCAAGCAGGAACTGATCTGGGTGCCGGTGATCGGCCTGTGCTGGTGGGCGCTCGAGTTCCCGTTCATGAAGCGCTACAGCAAGGAATACCTGCGCAAGTATCCGCAGAAGCAGGGCCAGGACCTGGCTACCACCCGCAAGGCCTGCGAGCGCTACAAGACCAACCCGGTGTCGGTGTTCAACTTCCTGGAAGGCACCCGCTTCACCCCGGCCAAGCACGACCAGCAGCAGTCGCCGTTCCGCCACCTGCTCAAGCCCAAGGCCGGCGGCATCGCCTTCGTGCTGGATGCCATGGGCGAGCAGCTGGAGTCGATGGTCGACGTGACCATCCACTACCCGGCCGGCCGGCCCACCTTCTGGGACCTGCTGAGCGGCCGCGTGCCGCAGGTGGTCATGCGCGTGCGCAAGCGCGAGATCCCCACCCAGTTCCTCGGCCGCAGCTACGACAGCGACGCCGAGTACCGCCAGGCCTTCCAGCAGTGGGTCAACCAGCTGTGGCAGGAGAAGGACGCGGAGCTGGAACAGCTCAAGCAGCAGTTTCCGGGCTGAGATCCCGCTCCGGACGGCCGGCTACCCACCGTACGGCGGCCAGAAAAACGCTGACCGCCCTTGTATCTCGACTACCGACCTTTTTGAGGCGATAGTCCCCGA
>NZ_JBOY01000116.1:0-2606 GCF_000647775.1 Pseudomonas sp. RL
CTCCGACGACTGGCACCGTGCCCACCTGTACAACCCGCGCAACGTCGTGCCCGAGTCGATCATGCCCGCCTACCCCTGGCTGGTAGAGAACACCCTGGACGGCAAGGACACCGCCAAGAAGCTGCAGGCGCTGCGTACCCTCGGCGTGCCCTATACCGCCGACGACATCGCCACCGCACGCGACGCCGTCAAGGGCAAGACCGAGATGGACGCCGTGGTCGCCTACCTGCAAGTGCTTGGCACCTCGCTCACCAACAAACGGTAACGGTGCATGGAAATCGGGCTAATTCGCGGCTTGGGCACCCTGGTGGTCTTCGTCGCCTTCATCGGCGTGGTCCTCTGGGCCTATAACAGCAAGCGTCGCGGCAGCTTCGACGAAGCCGCGCTGCTGCCCTTCGCCGATGACCCGCAAGGCCTGCACAACCAGCAAGTCTCTAGGAGTAACCAAGAATGACTTCTTTCTGGAGCTGGTATATCACCCTGCTCACCCTCGGCTCCCTAGTGGCGCTGCTGTGGCTGATTTTTGCGACACGCAAAAGTGAACAGTCCAAGGGCATTACTGATCAAACGATGGGCCATTCCTTCGATGGCATCGAGGAATACGACAACCCGCTGCCGCGCTGGTGGTTCCTGCTGTTCGTGGGCACCATCGTCTTCGGCGCCGTTTACCTGGCCCTCTATCCGGGCCTGGGCAACTGGAAGGGCATCCTGCCCGGCTATGAAAATGGCTGGACCAGCGTTGGCCAGTGGGAACGCGAAATGCAGCGTGCCGACCAGCAGTACGGGCCGATCTTCGCCAAGTATGCGGCCATGCCGCTGGAGGAAGTCGCTCAGGACGAGCAGGCCCTGAAAATGGGCAGCCGCATGTTCGCCACCTACTGCTCCATCTGCCACGGCTCCGATGCCAAGGGCTCGATGGGCTTCCCCAACCTGGCCGACAGCGACTGGCGCTGGGGCGGCGATGCCGAGACCATCAAGGCCTCCATCCTGCACGGCCGCACCGGCGTGATGCCGGCCTGGGGCGCGGTGATCGGCGAAGATGGCGTGAAGAACGTGGCCGCCTATGTGCGCCAGGAACTGGCTGGCCTGAAGCTGCCGGAAGGCACCCAGGTTGACCTGGAAGCCGGCAAGCAGGCGTTCGCCACCACCTGCGTGGCTTGCCACGGTCCGGAAGGCAAGGGTATGGCCATGCTCGGCGCACCCGACCTGACCCACCCGGCCGGCTGGATCTACGGCACCAGCCTGGCCCAGCTGCAGCAGACCATCCGCCATGGTCGTACCGGCGTCATGCCGGCCCAGGAACCCTACCTGGGCAACGACAAGGTGCACCTGCTGGCGGCCTACGTGTACAGCCTGTCCAAGCAAGCGCAAGTGGCCAGCAAATAAGCGCCGCCACCGACCTTGATCTGTAACAAACATTCGGCCGCCTTCGTGCGGCCGAATGTCGCACCGCACACCTGCCCTTCCCCGCCCCCCGCTCCATTCGGTTACCCTTTTCACGCATCGCTTGGCCGTGCCTAAGAAGGCAGCCGAGGTCTTCCAGCTTTCCGCCGTTCGTCGCGCACGCTTCCGACACTCCGACCATCGCTGTAAGCCCTTGATTTTCCGGCCTCTGCGAGCCCCGCCAAAAGGGTGGCGCGTTTGCATTGACCTTCCGGTTTCTCCATACTGCCGCCGTTTTTTGCCTTGTGCGCCTTCTAACCGTGGAACCCCTACAAATGAGTACAGCAATCCAAAGTGCTTATAACTATAAGGTGGTCCGCCAGTTCGCCATCATGACGGTGGTCTGGGGGGTCATAGGAATGGGTCTAGGTGTGTTCATCGCCGCGCAACTGGTGTGGCCCGAACTCAACCTCGACCTTCCCTGGACGAGTTTCGGCCGCCTGCGTCCGCTGCACACCAACGCAGTGATCTTCGCATTCGGTGGCTGCGCCCTGTTCGCCACTTCTTATTACGTGGTCCAGCGCACCTGCCAGACCCGTCTGATCTCCGACGGCCTGGCCGCCTTCACCTTCTGGGGCTGGCAAGCGGTCATCGTCCTGGCTGTGATCACCCTGCCGCAGGGCTTCACCAGCTCCAAGGAATACGCCGAGCTGGAGTGGCCGATCGACATTCTGCTGGCCATCGTCTGGGTGTCCTACGCGATCGTGTTCTTCGGCACCATCATGAAGCGCCAGAGCAAGCACATCTATGTGGGTAACTGGTTCTACGGCGGCTTCATCCTGGTCACGGCGATGCTGCACATCGTCAACAACCTGGAAATCCCGGTCACCTGGTTCAAGTCCTACTCCATCTACTCCGGCGCCACCGACGCGATGGTGCAGTGGTGGTATGGCCACAACGCCGTGGGCTTCTTCCTGACCACCGGCTTCCTCGGCATGATGTACTACTTCGTGCCGAAGCAGGCTGGCCGTCCGGTCTACTCCTACCGCCTGTCCATCGTGCACTTCTGGGCGCTGATCACCCTGTACATCTGGGCCGGTCCGCACCACCTGCACTACACCGCGCTGCCGGACTGGGCCCAGTCCCTCGGCATGGTGATGTCCGTCATCCTGCTGGCTCCGAGCTGGGGCGGCATGATCAACGGCATGATGACCCTCTCCGGC
>NZ_JBOY01000117.1:0-604 GCF_000647775.1 Pseudomonas sp. RL
GACCGGGCGCGCCGACATGGCGCTGAACCTGATCAACAAGCTCTACGGCATCGAGCGCGACCTGAAGGAGGCGAGCGATGGCGAACGTCTGGCCGCCCGCCAGCAACGCAGCGCGCCGATCCACGACCAGCTCAAGGCCTGGCTGGACAAGACCCAGCCGCAGGTCGCCGGACAGACCGCCCTGGGCAAGGCGGTCAACTACCTGGCCAGCAACTGGAGCAGGCTGGTGCGCTACGTCGAAGGTGATCTTGCCCAGCTCCAGTGTACACCCCGTTAAGCGATACACTGCACGAGGTGAACCATGGCAAGACCCGCAAGCACGATGAAGCAAACTCGTACCCGCCACTCCCAAGCCTACAAGGATGAAGCCTTGGCGCTCGCTGAGCGAGTCGGCGTCAGCAGAGCCGCCGAGCAGCTTGGCCTTCATGCGTCCCAGCTTTATGGCTGGCGGAGCAAGCAGCAGCAATTACAGACCAGCAGTGAGCGTGAGCAATCTCTGGCCGACGAAAACGCCCGACTCAAGCGGCTTCTGGCCGAACAAGCCGAAGAGCTGGCCATCGTAAAAAAGGCCGCCGCGTACTTTGCCAAGAGCCTCAAGTGAAGT
>NZ_JBOY01000118.1:0-5742 GCF_000647775.1 Pseudomonas sp. RL
AGCAGGGGATTGAAAATCCCCGTGTCGGCGGTTCGATTCCGTCCCTGGGCACCATATTCCAGACCCCTGATGTCGCAAGACTTCAGGGGTTTGTCGTTTCTGGCATCGCAACAAGGCGCCGGCACGACATCGCACAACGTGGAACGGCTCGACGACATCCCGTAGAATGCCGCGTTTTCGAGCCCCGTTTCCGGGAGCTGCACGATTCTTCATCCGCACGGCTCGCAGGGCCAGGCGAGCTCCGGCGGTTGGCCGTGTTGGCCGCCTCTCGCCCCTGTGCTAGCTTGCAGGCAACGTCCCCCGTCGCCGTCTGCAGCGGAGTCATACAAGAGGACAACGTATGGTTCAGGCCACGCCTGCACTGGAAATCCGCAACCTGCACAAGCGTTACGGCGACCTGGAGGTGCTCAAGGGCATTTCCCTCACCGCCCGTGACGGTGACGTGATCTCCATCCTCGGCTCGTCTGGCTCGGGCAAGTCCACCTTCCTGCGCTGCATCAACCTTCTGGAAAACCCCAACGAAGGGGAAATCCTCGTCGCCGGCGAACAGCTCAAGCTCAAGCCCGGCAAGGCTGGCGAACTGGTCGCGGCGGACAGCCGGCAGATCAACCGCCTGCGCAGCCAGGTCGGCTTCGTGTTCCAGAACTTCAACCTCTGGCCACACATGAGCGTGCTGGACAACATCATCGAGGCCCCGCGCCGCGTGCTGGGGCAGAGCAAGGCCGAAGCCATCGACGTGGCCGAGGCCCTGCTGGCCAAGGTCGGCATCGCCGACAAGCGCCACGCCTATCCGAACCAGCTGTCCGGCGGCCAGCAGCAGCGCGCCGCCATCGCCCGCACCCTGGCGATGCAGCCCAAGGTGATCCTCTTCGACGAGCCCACCTCGGCGCTGGACCCGGAGATGGTACAAGAAGTGCTTAACGTGATCCGTGCGCTCGCCGATGAGGGACGCACCATGCTACTGGTGACCCATGAATTGAACTTCGCCCGCCAGGTGTCCAGTGAAGTGGTCTTCCTGCACCAGGGTCTGGTCGAGGAACAGGGGTCGCCCGAGCAGGTGTTTGACAACCCGCAATCGGCGCGCTGTAAACAATTCATGTCCAGCCATCGCTAACACGGAGCAACACCGCATGCAGACCTACAAGAAGTTCCTGCTGGCCGCCGCCGCCACCCTGGCCATCGGCAGCCAGGCCGTCGCGGCAGAGAAGCTCAAGCTCGGCACCGAAGGCGCCTACCCTCCCTTCAACCTGATCGACGCCAGCGGCCAGGTGGTCGGCTTCGACATCGAAATCGGCCAGGCGCTGTGCGCCAAGATGAAGGTCGAATGCGAAGTCGTCACCTCCGACTGGGACGGCATCATCCCGGCGCTGAACGCCCGCAAGTTCGACTTCCTGATCGCCTCCATGTCGATCACCGAAGAGCGCAAGCGCGCCGTCGACTTCACCGAGCCCTACTACACCAACAAGCTGCAGTTCGTGGCGCCCAAGTCGGTGGACTTCAAGACTGACCAGAACAGCCTCAAGGGCAAGGTGATCGGTGCACAGCGCGCCACCATTGCCGGCACCTGGCTGGAGGACAACCTGGCCAAGGTGGTCGACGTGAAGCTCTACGACACCCAGGAGAACGCCTACCTGGACCTGGCCTCCGGCCGCCTGGACGGCATCCTCGCCGACACCTTCGTGCAGTGGGAATGGCTCAAGAGCGACGCCGGCAAGGACTTCGAGTTCAAGGGCGACCCGGTGTTCGACAACGACAAGATCGGCATTGCCGTGCGCAAGGGCGACCCGCTGCGCGAGCGCCTGAACACCGCGCTGAAGGAAATCGTCGCGGACGGTACTTACGAAAAGATCAACGCCAAGTACTTCCCGTTCAGCATCTATTGATCGACCCCCGGCGCGCCTTAGGGCGCGCCGGCCTCACGCTAGCTTTTCCTCATGATCTTCGACCTCCACGGATTCGGCCCCGCGCTGCTGGCCGGCACGCTGATGACCATCCAGCTCGCCCTGGCCTCCCTGGCGCTGGGCCTGGTCCTCGGCCTGCTCGGTGCGCTGGCCAAGACCTCGCCCCTCAAGCCCCTGCAATGGCTGGGCGGCACCTACTCCACCCTGGTGCGCGGCGTGCCCGAGCTGCTCTGGGTGCTGCTGATCTATTTCGGCACGGTGGGCCTGATGCGCAGTCTGGCCGACCTGCTGGGCATGGAAAGCCTGGAGCTTTCCGCCTTCGCCGCCGGCACCATTGCCCTGGGGCTGTGCTTCGGCGCCTACGCCACCGAGGTCTTCCGGGGCGCCATCCTGGCCATTCCCAAGGGTCACCGTGAAGCCGGCCTGGCGCTGGGCCTGTCGGCTCCGCGCATCTTCTGGCGGCTGATCCTGCCGCAGATGTGGCGCATCGCCCTGCCCGGCCTCGGCAACCTGTTCATGATCCTCATGAAGGACACCGCGCTGGTCTCGGTGATCGGTCTGGAAGAGCTGATGCGCCGCTCGCAGATCGCCGTGACCGCCAGCAAGGAGCCGTTCACCTTCTACATGGTGGCGGCGCTGATCTACCTCGGCCTGACCGTCGTCGCGATGATCGGCCTGCATTTCCTTGAGCGGCGCGCCAGCCGCGGCTTCGTGAGGAGCGCGGCATGAACTGGGATGTGATCGTTCAATACCTGCCGCGCCTGCTCGACGGCGCGGTGCTGACCCTGCAGCTGGTAGCCATTTCCGTGCTGCTCGGGCTGATCCTGGCCCTGCCGATGGGCATCGCCCGTGCCTCGCAGAACCTCTACCTGCGCGCCCTGCCCTACGCCTACATCTTCTTCTTCCGCGGCACTCCGCTGCTGGTGCAGCTGTTCCTCGTCTATTACGGCATGGCGCAGTTCGATGTGGTGCGCCAGAGCGCGCTGTGGCCGTACCTGCGTGACCCGTACTGGTGCGCCATCATCACCATGACGCTGCACACCGCCGCCTATATCGCCGAAATCATTCGCGGCGCCATCCAGGCAGTGCCGCCCGGCGAAGTGGAGGCGGCGCGGGCGCTGGGCATGTCGCGCACGCAGACCCTGCTACACGTCACCCTGCCGCGCGCCATCCGCATCGGCCTGCCGGCCTACAGCAATGAAGTGATCCTGATGCTCAAGGCCAGCGCCCTGGCCAGCACCATCACCCTGGTGGAACTCACCGGTGCGGCGCGCACCATCATCGCGCGCACCTACCTGCCGGTGGAGTTCTTCTTCGCCGCCGGGGTGATCTACCTGATCATCGCCTTCGTGCTGGTGCAGGGCTTCAAGCTGCTGGAACGCTGGCTGCGCGTGGACGCCTGCCAGGGACGCTGACCCTTTCGCGCGCCCTCGCCCGAGGGGCGCGCCTTTCCAAATCCATCATGCTCACCGGCCCCGATCTGCTCGCCCGCTTCCAGGCCCTGGACGATTTCCTGATCGCCCACCAGGCGCTCTGGCGCCCCAAGCCCTTTACCCACCTGCACCTGCCTTGGGAAGCGGAGCATCCCCGTCTGGCCGCCTGGCTGCGCGCACGCACGCTGGAGCAAGCCGACGCCGACCAGTCCCACCCGGAGCGCCTGCCCGCCCCAGCCCCATTTCCGGAGCTGGCCGCCACCGCCTGGGAACTCGGCCGAATCGACGACTTGCCACGCCGCGTCGGCACGGAGCCGCCCGCACGCCTGAGTGTCGATGTGCCAGGTCGCAAATGGCAGCAGATCCGCGCCTTCGCCGACACCCTGCAGTTCGCCGAACGCCCCAGGCACTGGCTGGACTGGTGCTCCGGCAAGGGCCATCTCGGCCGCCTGCTGGCCCAGGACGGCGCCCGCCTCACGTGCCTGGAATACGATCCCGCGCTGGTGGAAGCCGGCGCCGCGCTCAGCCAGCGCCAGCAGCTGCAGGCCCGGCATATCCAACAGGACGTGCTCGCCGCCGACGCCGCCCAGCAGCTAGCGCCCGAACACAGCCCCGTGGCCCTGCATGCCTGCGGCGACCTGCATGTGCGCCTGCTGCAACTGGCCAGCCAGCGCGGCTGCGCGCACCTGGCCGTGGCGCCCTGCTGCTACAACCGCATCGGCACCGACGAATACCAGCCGCTGTCGGCAGCGGCCCGCGATTCCGAGCTGCGGCTCAGCCGCGATGACCTGGCCCTGCCCCTGTGCGAAACCGCCACCGCCGGCGCCCGGGTACGTCGCCAGCGCGATCAGTCCATGGCGCGCCGACTGGCCTTCGACCTGCTGCAGCGCCAACTGCGCGGCCGCGACGAATACCTGCCCACCCCGTCGCTCCCGGGCCACTGGCTGGACAAGCCCTTCGCCCAGTACTGCCACGACCTCGCCGAGCTCAAGCAACTGCCCAAGCCGGGCAAACAGGACTGGGCCGCACTGGAGAGCGCCGGCTGGCAGCGCCTGGCCGAAGTGCGCAACCTGGAGCTGCTACGCAACCTGTTCCGCCGCCCAATGGAGCTCTGGCTGGTTCTCGACCGGGCCCTGTTTCTGGAGGAACAGGGCTACCAAGTGCGACTGGGCCAGTTCTGCGAACACCGGCTCACGCCCCGCAACCTGCTCCTCCTCGCCGAGCGCAACGATGCCCACAGAATCTGTGGATAACTCTGTGAACGAGTTTGGGGTAAGCCCCGCAAAAGCCCGCCGCGCGGGCCTTTGCCCGCACTGATCCATTTCTGAACAGTCCAAAAATAACCAGCAAAAACAATAAGTTGCGAAATCGGCCGAACGCTTCACAAATTCCATCTCACAGCGTGTTGATTTCATTCGCTTTGTGCATAAGGCCCGCCGGCCGTGACCCCATCGACAGCACAGCGGTTTACTCCCGCGCCCCGGTCGGTATAATGCCGGACGTTTTCGCCGGTATAGCTCAGCTGGTAGAGCAACTGACTTGTAATCAGTAGGTCCCGGGTTCGACTCCTGGTGCCGGCACCATCAAAATCAAAAAAGGCTCACCTTCGGGTGGGCCTTTTTCGTTTTTGGAATCTGCGCCCCAATGGGCGCGCCACGCGCTTGCGGTAGACCTTATACCTATTGCTGCAGCTCGAACCGCACACTCATCGGCTTACTCCCGCTGTGGCTCTGATAGTTCACCTGCCCGTAATAGCGGAAGGGAGCGGCCTTGCCGTTCTCTAGCCTGTTTTCACGCACAAAGAGGTGCAGAGCAATGCCCAACGCTGCGTGGTTGATGATTTCCTGGCCGCGTTTGTTGCCCGGCGCCGTCTGGTTCTGCGTTTGCCAATGGAAATGTCGCTCGTCAATCCAATGGTCTTGGTAGCGCAGGTCATCGGCCTTGCCTTGTTTATTCAGCGTCACCAACAGCACATGGGCATTGCACTCCGGAATCACCACATGCCCGCTGTTCCAGCTTCCAGCATTGAACTCGGAACCAAACAGCGCCGGGATTTCCTCGCGCATAAAGCATTGGCCAACCTGCATTTCTAACGGGTCGATAACGGCTTTGAGGCGAGCGAAGGTGCGGAACTGCTCTTGCAGTTCATCGCTGACCTGAATGTCGGCGTAGTCGGGATTATGGGCGCGCAGGCGGTATTGGCCGCTGGGGTCCTTGAGGACCTTACGTAGCAGATATTGATTATCGCCGGTTTCGTCTTGGCGCTCGATGGCCATGACGTCGCCTGTGATCTTGCCGGCGCTTTCGCTACTAATGACTTCCAGCAGCAGGTAATCCCCATCCTTGATCGGTTGCTTGCCGCCGTTCATGGAATTCCCGGCGGCGCGGGCTAGGAAGTGGCGGGAGGG
>NZ_JBOY01000119.1:0-6290 GCF_000647775.1 Pseudomonas sp. RL
CCGCGCGTGCCGCCGCCGAGCGGCTGGCCAGCGAGCTCGGCGAGGCGGTCGGCGACACCGTCGGCTACCGCATCCGCCTGGACAGCAAGGTCGGCCCGAACACGCGCATCGAGGTGGTCACCGAGGGCATCCTCACCCGGCGCCTGCAGGCCGACCCGGCGCTGGAGGGCGTCGGCCTGGTGATCTTCGACGAATTCCACGAGCGCAGCCTGGACGCCGACCTGGCCCTGGCGCTGTGCCTGAACGGCCGCGCGCTGCTGCGCGACACGCCGCTCAAGCTGCTGGTGATGTCCGCAACCCTGGAAGGCGAGCGTCTGAGCGCGCTGCTCGATGACGCCCCGGTGGTGCGCAGCGAAGGACGCATGTTCCCGGTGGACGTGCGCTGGGGCCGGCCGAGCCAGCCCGGCGAGTTCATCGAGCCGCGCGTGGTTAACACGGTCTTGCAGGCCCTCGATGAGGAGCCGGGCAGCCTGCTGTTGTTTCTGCCCGGCCAGGCGGAGATCCGCCGCGTGCACGAGCAGCTCGCCGAACAACTGGGTCGACGCGACGACATCCTGCTCTGCCCGCTGCACGGCGAGCTGGAGCTGAACGCCCAGCGCGCGGCCATCGAGCCGGCGCCGGCGGGGAAACGAAAAATCGTGCTGGCGACCAACATCGCCGAAACCAGCCTGACCATCGATGGCGTGCGCGTGGTGATCGATGCCGGCCTGGCGCGGGTGCCGCGCTTCGACCCCGGCAGCGGCATGACCCGTCTGGCCACCCAGCGCATCTCGCGGGCCAGCGCCACCCAGCGCGCCGGCCGCGCCGGGCGCCTGGAACCGGGCGTGTGCTACCGGCTGTGGAGCGAGACCCAGCACGACCAGCTCAACGCCTACGACAGCGCGGAGATCGTCCAGGCTGACCTGTCCAGCCTGGCCCTGCAACTGGCCCGTTGGGGCGTGACGCCGGACGAGCTGAGCTGGCTGGATGCGCCGCCGCCCGCCGCCTACGCCCAGGCCGGCGAGCTGCTGCGCCGCCTCGGCGCGCTGGATACGCGCGGTGTGCTGACCGCTCATGGCCAGGCGATGGCCGAGTTGCCGGCGCATCCGCGCATCGCCCACCTGCTGCTCAAGGGGCAGGCGCTGGGGCTGACCGCGCTGGCCTGCGAGCTGGCGGCATTGTTGGGTGAGCGCGACATCCTGCGCGGCGCCGGCGCCGACCTGCACAGTCGGCTGGCGCTGCTCTCCGGCGAGGCGCGCGGCGGCAGTCGCGGCGCGCTGCAGCGCATCCGCCAGCTGGCGCGGCAGTACCGCCAGCAACTGATCGGATCGGCCAGCGCGGCGGTGAGCGATCCCGAACATCCGCGCTGGCTCGGCGCGCTGCTGGCCTTCGCCTACCCGGACCGCGTCGCCCGCCAGCGCCGCGCCGAAGGCGGCGACTACCGGCTGGCCAACGGCCGCGCCGCGCAGTTCGGCGAGCCGGACGCGCTGATGAAGCACGAGTGGCTGGTGATCGCCGACCTGGGCAGTCGCCAGGGACAGCGCGAGGAACGCATCTACCTGGCCGCCGATCTCGATCCGGCGCTGTTCGACTCGGTGCTGGCCGAGCAGGTCAGCGTCCAGGAGGTGCTGGACTGGGACGAGCGCGAAGGCGTGCTGCGCGCCGAACGCCAGCGCCGGGTCGGCGAGCTGGTGCTCAGTCGCGAGCCGCTGGCGGCGCTGGACGAGGCTGCGCGCACCCGCGCGCTGGTCGAGCTGGTACGCCGCAAGGGCCTGGAGCTGCTGCCCTGGACCCCGGAGCTGCGCCAGTGGCAGGCGCGCGTGTTGCTGCTGCGCGGGCTGGACCTGGAACAGGGCAAGGCCGGCGACTGGCCGGACGTATCCGACGCGGCGCTGCTGGCCAGCCTGGAGGAGTGGCTCGGGCCTTACCTGGGCAAGGTCAGCCGCCTCAGTCATTTCGCCAACCTGGACCTGTCGTCGATCCTCCACAACCGGCTGCCCTGGCCGCTGCCGCAGCGCCTCGACGAGCTGGCGCCGAAGAGCCTGACGGTGCCGTCCGGCTCGCAGATCCGCATCGACTACAGCGAGTCGCCACCGGTGCTGGCGGTGCGCCTTCAGGAACTGTTCGGCCTGGCCGCAACGCCGCGTATCGCCGGTGGCCGGCTGGGCCTCAAGCTGCACCTGCTGTCGCCGGCACACCGTCCAGTACAGGTGACCCAGGACCTGGCCAGCTTCTGGGCCAACACCTACGCCGAGGTGAAGAAGGACCTCAAGGGCCGCTACCCGAAGCACTACTGGCCGGACGACCCGCTGATCGCCGAACCCACCGCCCGGGCCAAGCCGCGGCGCTAGATCCGACACGGACGTCGGGTGGTCCTTGGCCACCACCGCGCGGGACACCGCGCGCCTGCGGCGCGCACGGTGGCTCGGTGAAGCGTGAGCCACCCTACGTTCACGGCACCCCGCGTTGGGGCCGGTCGACGTAGGGTGGTCAACGTTGGTCCTTGGCCACCATCGCGCCGGAACGGCGCGCCTGCGGCGTGCACGAGGCGTGAGTCTGGTTCACGCCAGCAAAACCGTGCGGCGGGCCTGCAGGACCGGCTTGTTGCCTCCCTTGTCTATGCTGCTGGCAAGCCAACAGCAGAGGTGGCATGCCATGTACCGCAAGGTCTTCGCCAGCAAGGTGTTCGAGCGCAAGGTGGTGCTGGTCACCGGTGGCTGTTCGGGTATCGGCCGCGCGCTGGTGCTGCGTTTTGCCCAGGCCGGGGCGCGGCCGGTGATTCTCGACCTGCACCGCGAGGAGCTGGACAGCCTGGTGCTGCACCTGCGCGAACACCTGAACAGCGACGCCGTCGGCCGGGTCTGCGACGTGTCCGATCCGCAGGCGGTGGACCGCGTGATACAGGAAGTGATCGAGCAGTGCGGCGGCATCGACCTGCTCATCAACAACGCCGGCATCTCTCGGCGCAGTCGCTTCGTCGATACCCCGCGCGCGGTGTTCGAGCGGATCATGGCGGTCAACTACTTCGGCGCGCTGTACTGCACCCAGGCGGCGCTGCCCAGCCTGCTGGCGCGCCGGGGGCAGATCATCGTGCTCAGCTCGCTGTCCGGCTTCGTGCCGCTGCACCTGCGCAGCGCCTACAACGCCAGCAAGCACGCGCTGCACGGGCTGTTCGACACCCTGCGCCAGGAAGTGCGCGAGGCCGGCGTCAATGTGCTGCTGGTGTGCCCCGGCTTCACCGCCACCGACATGCATCGCAACGCCCTGGCCGGTGACGGCTCGGTGAACGCTCCGGCGCTCCTGGCGGTGGGCCGGGTGGCGTCGGCGCAGGACGTGGCCGAGGCGATCTTCCAGGGCGCGTTGCGCCGCCGCACGCAGCTGGTGATTTCCAATGTCGGCTGGCGCGGCCAGTTGCTGTCGCGCTGGTTTCCGCGCCTGTTCCAGCGCCTGGTGCTGTCGCGCACGGCGGGCAGCTGAAACGGCTCAGGGCGTGTCGGTGATCGGCCCGCTGACGGTGAGCATGAAGCCGCGATACAGCGCCACGACGACGAACAGCTGGGCGAAGCCGATCAGACTTTCCAGTAGCACCTGCGGCAGCAGGGCACCTTCGGCCAGCAGGCCGGACACGGAGGCTTCCAGTCCCCACAGCGGCAGCATGACCGCCATCATCACCGTGAAGAGGCGCCAGAACTGGCCGCGGGTCAGCGCCATGCTGTCGCCGAGCGCCGCCAGCGGCGTGAAGCCCTGCAGCACCACCAGGAAATCGGCGAAGGCCAGGCGCACCATCAGCCACAGGCCGGGCAGGATGAACAGCGAGGCGCCCAGCAGGGTCAGCAGGCTGCTCAGCGCGGTGAGCAGCGCCATCGACGGCCACAGGCGCAACGCCATGGCCAGCAGCGCCGCCGTGCCGGGTGTCAGGCCACGGCTGCGGGTGTCCAGGTAGAGAATCAGCGCGGCGCCGTAAATGGGGTAGAACAGCAGCCCGGCGAGCAGATCGGCCGAGCCCTGCCAGTCGCCCAGATGGGGCCCCAGCAGGTTGGCGGCCAGGCTTTCCAGCAGCAGCAGGGGCAGGCACAGCAGTGCGAGATGCGCGGCGTGGCGATGGAAGAAATACCAGGCGTCGCGCAGGAGGGTCAGCGCAGTCATCGGTCCGTACCGCAAACAACGGGGGCGACACTGTAGCTCACACGGGTTCAGGCACAAAATCCCGCAGAGCGTAGGGTGGTTGGCGCTTTTCCCGGCCGCTGATTGGGGACACAACCGTGGCTCCGGTGTAACGGCGACCAAGAAATACGTTGTCCGCCCTGCAGGGCGCATAATCGCCGCCTCAATCGGGAGATGCCTGTGAAGAAACTTGCCGTGTTCGTCGATGTGCAGAACCTGTATTACACGGTGCGCCAGGCCTATGGCCGGCACTTCGACTACGCCGTGTTCCTGCGCCAGCTGCAGGCGCACGGCGAGGTGGTCGAGGCCTATGCCTATGCCATCGACCGGGGCGACGCCAAGCAGCAGCAGTTCCAGCAGATCCTGCGCAACCTGGGCTTCACCGTGAAGCTCAAACCGTTCATCCAGCGCAGCGACGGCTCGGCCAAGGGCGACTGGGACGTGGGCATCACCATCGACGTGCTGGACGCCGCCAGTCGGGTGGACGAGGTGGTGCTGGCCTCCGGCGACGGCGATTTCGACCTGCTGCTCGACCGCCTGCGCGCCCTCGGCGTGGCCAGCTGCGTGTACGGCGTGCCGGCGCTCACCGCGCAATCGCTGATCCGCGCCGCCACGCGCTTCGTGCCGGTGGAGGGCGAGCTGTTGCTGTAGAATCCGCGCGCCTTTTCCACCGCGCCACGAGCCCACCATGACCTTCGCATCCCTCGGCCTGATCGATCCGCTGCTGCGGACCCTGGACGCCCTCGACTACCGCACGCCGACGCCGGTGCAGAAGGAAGCGATTCCCGCCGTGCTCAAGGGCCGCGACCTGCTCGCCGCCGCGCAGACTGGCACCGGCAAGACCGCCGGTTTCGCCCTGCCGCTGCTGCAGAAGCTGACCATGGAAGGCCCGAAGGTGGCGAGCAACTCGGTGCGCGCGCTGGTGCTGACGCCGACCCGCGAGCTGGCCGAACAGGTGCAGCAGAGCGTGCAGCGCTACGGCGAGAACCTGCCGCTGCGCAGCTACGCGGTATACGGCGGCGTAAGCATCAACCCGCAGATGATGGCGCTGCGCAAGGGCATCGACCTGCTGGTCGCCACGCCCGGCCGGCTGCTCGACCTGTACCGCCAGAACGCGGTGCGCTTCGAGCAGTTGCAGGTGCTGGTGCTCGACGAGGCCGACCGCATGCTCGACCTGGGCTTTGCCCGTGAGCTGGACGAACTGTTCGCCGCGCTGCCGAAGAAACGCCAGACCCTGCTGTTCTCGGCGACATTCTCCGACGCGATTCGCCAGCTGGCCGGCGAGCTGCTGCGCGACCCGCTGAACATCGAGGTGGCGCCGCGCAACACCGCCGCCAAGAGCGTCAAGCAGTGGCTGATCCCGGTGGACAAGAAGCGCAAGAGCGAGCTGTTCCTGCACCTGCTGGCCGAGCAGCGCTGGGGCCAGGTGCTGGTGTTCGCCAAGACCCGCAAGGGCGTCGATCAACTGGTGGAAGAAGTGCAGGCGGCGGGCTTTGCCGCCGACTCGATCCATGGCGACAAGCCGCAGCCGTCGCGCCTGCGCGCCCTGGAGCGCTTCAAGGCCGGCGAGGTGCAGATTCTGGTCGCTACCGACGTAGCGGCGCGCGGCCTGGACATCCACGACCTGCCGTTGGTGGTCAACCTGGACCTGCCGATCGTCGCCGAGGACTACGTGCACCGCATCGGCCGCACCGGCCGGGCCGGCGCCACGGGCGCGGCGATCTCGCTGGTGTGCGCCGACGAGGTCGATCAGCTGGCCGCCATCGAGAACCTGATCGGCCAGGTGCTGCCGCGCCGCGACGAGCCGGACTTCATCCCCGACCACCGCGTGCCGCAGACCGCCCTTGGCGGGCTGGTGCTGAAGAAACCCAAGAAGCCCAAGCAACCCAAGGCCGCGCCGGCCGGCAAGGGCAAGATCCACCTGGGCAACTGGTTCGACGCCAGCGAGAAGCCCGACGCCAAGCCGATCCGCAAGGCACCGAGCTTCGGCGGCAAGCCGGCGCGCAAGAAGCCCTGAACCAGGCGCGCCGTGCCGGCGCGATGGTGGACAAGGAAAGCGTTGTCCACCTTACGCAGGACCCTGAGCCGTCCGAGGACGTAGATACCGTCTTGCTCCCTACCGCGCAAGCGCCAGTTTGGGGTCGAAG
>NZ_JBOY01000120.1:0-8871 GCF_000647775.1 Pseudomonas sp. RL
CGCCGGCCGGCCGCGAGGCGCAGGCGCTGGGCCTGCTGGCCACCGGCACCACGCTGGCCATGGTGCTGGGCATTCCGCTCGGTCGCCTGGTGGGCGAGTGGTTGGGCTGGCGCGTGACCTTCCTGGGGATTGCCGGGCTGGCGCTGCTCACGGCGATCATCCTGGCGCGCACGCTGCCGCTGCTGCCGAGCCAGAACGCCGGTTCGCTGAAGAGCCTGCCGGTGATCTTCCAGCGCCCGGCGCTGGTGGTGGTGTACGTGCTCACCGTGCTGGTGGTGACCGCGCAGTTCACCGCCTACAGCTATATCGAGCCGTTCGCCCGTGAGGTCGGCGGCTTCATCGGCAACCAGATCACCCTGTTGCTGCTGCTGTTCGGCGGCGCCGGGCTGGTGGGCTCGGCGCTGTTCAGCCGCTACAGTCCGCGCTATTCGCGACCGTTTCTGCTCGGCGCCATCGGCGCCCTGGCGCTGTGCCTGCTGCTGCTCGAGCCGTTGTCGCAGAGCTTCGGCCCGCTGGGTGCGCTGTGCTTCTTCTGGGGCATCGCCATCCTGTGCTTCACCCTGGCGCTGCAGTCGCGCGTGCTGAAACTCGCCTCGGATGCCACCGACGTGGCCATGTCGCTGTTCTCCGGGCTGTACAACGTGGGCATCGGCGCCGGCGCGCTGCTGGGCAGCCTGGTCACCCGCCAGGTTGGGTTGGAAAGCATCGGTTGGGTCGGCGGCCTGCTGGCCCTCTGCGGGCTACTCATCTGCGCGGTAGCGATGCTGCGCATCGCCCCGCCCATGACCCCGGCGCAGGCGGGATAACCGTAGGGTGGTCAATGCGCAAGCATTGACCACCGTTTGCGCACCGAACCGGCAGCCATAACGGCGCCGGAACCCCGGGCCGCCGCCGGGCGCCCTGCTTCAGCGTCCCGGCTTGCTGCGGATGGTCTTGAGCAGGTCTTCCGGCGTGATGGAGGCCACCACCTGGCTGGCCGCGCTGCCCGGCTGCGGCAGGTTGAGGATGTGGCCCTTGATCTTGCCGATCACGTGCATTTCGCACGGCTTGCAGTCGAACTTCAGGGTCAGCACCTCGTCGCCGTGCACCAGCTGCATCGGCGCCACCTTGGTGCGTACGCCGGTCACGCCCTTGGCCTGCTTCGGGCACAGGTTGAAGGAGAAGCGCAGGCAGTGCTTGGTGATCATCACCGGCACCTCGCCGGTTTCCTCGTGGGCCTCGTAGGCCGCGTCGATCAGCTCCACGCCGAAACGCTTGTAGAAGGCACGGGCCTTGTCGTTGTAGACGTTGGCCAGGAAGGTCAGGTGCGATTCCGGGTACACCGGCGGCGGCACGGCCACCGGCTTGCGGAAGCCGCGCGGATGCTGCAGCACGCGGGCGGCGGTCAGTGCCTCCACGGTGTCACGGCGCAGGCCCTTGAGCTGCGAGGCGGGCACGAAGGGCACGAAGGGCGCGGCGATCTCCACGGCGTCGGCGTGGTAGATCGTGGTGCCCAACTGGCCGAGCAGATCGCGCAGCTGCTCCAGCGCCTGCTCCGGCTTGTTGGCCGCGCCGAACGGGCCTTCCAGGGTCTGGCTGACGCGCACGCCGTCCTCGCTGGTGGCGGTCAGCGTCAGGCGCTGCTCGCCCAGTTCGGCTTTCCACGACAGGCCGATGCGCCGCTCGGCGGAGGTCTTCTGCAGCGCCTGCTGCCAGTTGTGGTCCAGGTTGCGGCTCAGCGGATGGTGCGGGCGCAGCTGGCGCAGGGCCGCCGGTAGCTCGTTGGGCTCCACGCGGTACTGCCAGCGCGGCGCGCCGTCTTCTTCGAACTGCTGTTGCAGTTCCACCACGCTGGCGCGAAAACCCACCACCTCGCGCTTGACCAGCACGTTCAGCCCGTCGCCGTTGGACAGCGGCTCGTGGGTCACGGCCACGAAGTCCTGCTTGCCGACCTTGAGCACTTCGCCCACCGGCAGGCCGGTGAAGGTCGGCGAGTCGAAGGCGCCGATGTCTTCCTTGCGGTCGTTGACGAAGTAGTCGGTGCTGCCGCGGTGGAAGGTCTTGTCCGGGTCCGGCACGAAGAAGTGCTCGGTGCGGCCGCGGGAGGCGCGTTCCAGGTCCGGGCGCTCAAGGAGGATGTCGTCCAGGCGCTGGCGGTAATAGGCGGTGATGTTCTTCACGTAGCCCATGTCCTTGTAGCGGCCTTCGATCTTGAAGGAGCGCACGCCGGCCTCGACCAGCGCGCGCAGGTTGGCGCTCTGGTTGTTGTCCTTCATCGACAGCAGGTGCTTGTCGTAGGCCACCACGCGGCCCTGGTCGTCCTTCAGGGTGTAGGGCAGGCGGCAGGCCTGGGAGCAGTCGCCACGGTTGGCGCTGCGGCCCGTCTGCGCATGGGAGATGTAGCACTGCCCCGAGAAGGCCACGCACAGTGCGCCGTGGATGAAGAATTCCAGGGTGGTGTCCACCGCCGCGTGGATGGCGCGGATTTCCGTGAGGTTCAGCTCGCGGGCCAGCACCAGTTGGCTGAAGCCGGCGTCGCCGAGGAAGCGCGCCTTCTCCAGGGTGCGGATGTCGCACTGGGTGCTGGCGTGGATCTCGATGGGCGGAATGTCCAGCTCCATGATGCCCATGTCCTGGATGATCAGCGCGTCCACGCCGGCGTCGTACAGCTGGTGGATCAGCGCGCGGGCCGGCTCCAGCTCGTCGTCGTGCAGGATGGTGTTGAGGGTGACGAACACCCGCGCATGGAACAGGTGGGCGAACTCCACCAGCCGGGCGATCTCCTCGACGCTGTTCTCGGCATTGTGCCGCGCCCCGAAGCTCGGCCCGCCGATGTACACGGCATCCGCCCCGTGCAGGATCGCCTCGCGGGCGATGGCCGTGTCGCGGGCGGGACTGAGCAATTCGAGGTGGTGCTTGGGCAGGGACATGGCGATCAGGCTTCGGGGGCGAAAACGAAAGGGGCGCCATTGTAGCGGCAAATGGTCACGGGGCGGACGCTGCCCGATACTCCGGCACAGAACCTGTAGGGGCGGCGCCACCCCGAGCCCGTGGGAGTGAATTCATTCGCGAGCTTTCGGGGTTGCACCCTCACGGCGGGGCTACGAGGCTACCGGGCAAACGCCTCATCCAGCAGGTTGTTCATGGCCTGGAACGCCCGCTCGGCCACCAGAGGGTGGTACTCGTTGCGCCCCGGCACGTTGGCGTAGGGGTCGGTGAAGGAGTGCACGGCATTGCCGTAGCTGACCAGTTGCCAGTCCACGTCGGTCTTCTGCATGGACGCGACGAACTCATCCACCTGCTGCTTGGGCACCGCCGGGTCGTCGGCGCCGTGCAACACCAGCACGCTGCCCTGGATGTTGCCGTTGTCGGCGGGATTGGGCGTGTCGAGGTTGCCATGGAAGGACACGAAGGCCTTGAGCGGCGCGCCGCTGCGCGCCAGCTCGAGGATCGCTCCACCGCCGAAGCAGAAGCCGATGGCGCCCACCTGTTGCGTATTCACCTTGTCGGTGTGCTTGAGCAGCGCGTCCAGCGAAGCCTGGGCCCGCTTGCGCATCAGCGGGCGATCGCCACGCAGCGCGCCGGCCACCTTGCCCGCCTCCTCCGGGCCACTGGGGCGCACCTCCTTGCCATAGAGATCGGCGACGAACACCACGTACTTGTCGCTGGCGGCGCGCGCGGCCTTCTCGGCGGCGCGCTCGGTGGCGCCCAGCCAGTTGGGCACCATCAGCAGCCCGGGGCGTGGGGTGGTCACCGAATCGTCGTAGACCAGCAGGCCCTGATAGGGTTGGCCGTCGATCTGGTAGTCGATGCGTTCCACCTTGACCTCGGCGTGGGCCAGACCGATGGAGGAGACGAACAAGAGCGGCAACAAGGCGGTCTTCATGGCGGATCTCCGGTGCGGGAATGCTGAAACCCTAGCAGGGGTAGCGAGCGCTGAGCGCAAGCCGGGCTATGTTCAAGAGACCGTACTCCCGGAGGGGAAACTGGCCATGAGCAGGTTCGACATCGAAAGCTGGTGCAAGAAGAGTCCCACCGACAAGTCCGAGCCGATGGGGCAGATGAGTTTCCATATCAGCGAGAACGACCACCTCAACCTGGAGCAGGCCGAAGAGCGCCTGCAGAACAGCGGCGAACCGGAAGCCTGGGTGGACGTGGACATGACGTCCTTCCAGTTGGTCACGCCCCCCGAATGCGGGCCGTTGTCGGACTGCCGCCTGCGTGTCTACCTGCGCGAGGACGACCAGCGCGGCCAGTTCCACCTGGTCGGCCACCGCGCCAGCGACGGCAGCCTGGTGTACACCAACGCGATCATGGTCGACATGCTGATGGAATGAGGCCGCTGCGCTCAGTACCGGCCGGCCGGTGACGCAGGGAAGGCTGGCTCGCTGAGGTCGCGGTGCTTGATTCTGATCATGGGGCGCAGCCGCCGCGAGCGGCTAGGATGGCGGTGTCTGGGTGATAAATAGAAATTAGTAAATTGATATTCAAATATTATTAGTTTGTTTTGATTTAACCGGATCGACACACTAGCCAGGCCTGTCAGTCAGAAGGCCTGCGCTGCCGCATGGGCGTATCTGACCAGGGGTACCGGCCGCAGAGCCGGCCCGACGAGTCGTGCTGACAGGCTTCCCAGCGTGCATAGGACTCCCGGTAATGATCCCCGCAGACGATTCCTTTCCTTCCCCTTCCTACAACTACGCCGTCGTACGTCAATTCACCCTGATGACCCTGTTCTGGGGGGTGGTGGGCATGGCCATGGGCGTGGTCATCGCGGCCCAGCTGGTCTGGCCGGAGCTTAACCTCGGCCTGCCCTGGACCAGCTTCGGACGCATCCGGCCCATCCACACCAACCTGGTGATCTTTGCCTTCGGCGGCGGCGCGTTGTTCGCCACCTCCTTCTACGTGGTGCAACGTACCAGCCGGGCGCGGCTGGTCTCGGACGGCCTGGCCCGCTTCGTGTTCTGGGGCTGGCAGGCGGCCATTGTGGCCATGCTGATCAGCTATCCGCTCGGCTACACCACCTCCAAGGAATACGCCGAGATGGAATGGCCGATCGCCCTGTGGATCACGCTGGTGTGGATCGCCTACGCCTATCTGTTCTTCGGCACCATCGCCCGGCGCACCGTCAGTCACATCTACGTGGGCAACTGGTTCTACGGCGCCTTCATCGTGGTGACCGCCATGGTGCACATCGTCAACCACATCGCCACCCCGGTGAGCTGGCTGAAGTCCTACCCGGTGTATTCCGGCGCCACCGACGCAATGATCCAGTGGTGGTACGGCCACAGTGTGGTCGGCTTCATCCTTTCGGTGGGCTTCCTCGGCATGATGTATTACTTCGTGCCCAAGCAGGCCGAGCGGCCGATCTACTCCTACCGGCTGTCCATCGTGCACTTCTGGGCGATCATTTCGCTTTACATCTGGGCCGGCCCGCACCACCTGCACTACACCGCGCTGCCCGATTGGGCGCAGACCCTCGGCATGGTGATGTCGGTGATTCTGCTGGCGCCCAGCTGGGGCGGCATGATCAACGGCATGATGACCCTCTCCGGGGCCTGGCATAAACTGCGCGACGACCCGATCCTGCGCTTCCTGGTGGTATCGCTGGCGTTCTACGGCATGTCCACCTTCGAAGGCCCGATGATGGCGGTGAAGACGGTCAACTCGCTCTCCCACTACACCGACTGGACCGTCGGCCACGTGCACGCCGGCGCCCTCGGCTGGGTCGCGATGATCAGCATCGGCACGCTCTACCACATGATTCCCCGCCTGTGGGGGCGCGAGCGCATGTACAGCAGCCGGCTGATCAGCGCGCACTTCTGGCTGGCGACCATTGGCACCGTGCTGTACATCGCCTCGATGTGGGTGAACGGCATCACCCAGGGTCTGATGTGGCGCGCGGTGAACCAGGACGGCACGCTGACCTATTCGTTTGTCGAGGCGCTGGAAGCCAGCCACCCCGGCCTGATGATCCGCCTGTTCGGCGGCGCCATCTTCGCCAGCGGCATGTTGCTGATGGTCTGGAACAGCTGGCGCACCGTGCGCGCCGGTCAGGTGAACCCGTTACCCCTTGCCCTGGAGGCTCGTGCCTGATGATCTTCGTGCTTCTTTCCGTGCTGGTCGGCGGGCTGTGCCTGGCCGTGCTGCGCACCCCCGACGCCGACCTGCGCCAGGCCGCCCTGCAGCCCTTCGCCGACGATCCGCCGGCGGCGCGACAACTGGAACAGGAAACCGGCTTGCGCTGCGAGCGCGTGGTCGAGGTGCCGTTCGAAGACCCGCGACCTTTCCATCTGGAGGCCTGAGTTTTCCCCCACGTCCAGGGACGGACGCTCCCCTTCGCGCCGCATGCGGCGCGTTTTTTGTTCAGAGCAGCGGCGACCAGTCGCCCGACTCGCCGACAACGTCCCGCACGCAGTCGATGGCGCGGGCAACGGTTACCGAGCAGCGCTCGCGGGCGTAGATCAGGTAGACCGGGTAGGTGAACTCCGGCGCCAGCGGAACCCGTTCGAGCACGCCGCTCTCCAGGTAGCCCTGCACCACGCGGCTGCGAAAATAGCCGCTGCCGCCGGCTTCCAGCAGGAACTGCAGGGCCAGCGGGCCGAGGTCGAAGCTCAGCGACGGATGCGCGAGGTCATGCAGGGCCGCGTCGTGCCGGCGACGGAACTCATCGCCCCAGTCCACATACACGTAGGGCGCCGGTTGTCGCGGGTTGCGTACCTGGATGAGTTTTTCCTCCATCAGCAATTCGCTCTGCAGGCCCGGCCCGTACAGCGGCTGGTAGACCAGGACGGCATCCAGCCTGCCGTCCTCCAGCTCGCGCACCAGGCTCGCTCCGGCGCCACTGCGGCTATGCACCTCCAGCCCCGGCAGCGCCTGGCGCAGGGCGCAGACCCACTTGAGCATCAACGGAGCGCACAGGCTCGGCTCGCCGCCCAGGTGCAGCGTTTCGGCACGTTCGGCCGGCAGCGGCAACACCTGCTGCGCCTCGTCCCAGGCCTGCACCATGCGGCTGGCGAACTCCACGAACGCTTCGCCATCGGGCGTCAGCCGCGCACCGGAACGATTGCGCACGAACAGGCTGCAGTCGAGCTGGCTTTCCAGCGTCTGCACGCGCGCCGTCACCGCCGCCTGGGTCAGGTGCAGACGTTCCGCCGCGCCCACGAAACTGCCGCAGCGCACGATCTCCAGAAAGGTACGTGCCAGATCGACCGCCATACCGACCCCCGGCTTGAAATGAGGCGGCGAGTATACGCCCGCCGGGCCGCAGGCTTTCGCATCACACACCGTTGCAGGCAGTTGCGCCATTTCCCGTGAACTGTGTCACAGCGCTGGGCCCGGACGGCAGGCCGGCATTGAGCACAAAACAGCCATGAAGTCACAATGCCATCACTGAGGAAGTACTTGCCTGTTATGGAGAAATGATGAACGCAATCAAGACCTTGGGCTTAATGACCACCGGTGCCTTTGTGCTGGCCTGTGGCATTGCCCAAGCCGATGAAACGCCGCGCGTGTATGTAGGCGTGGGCTACTCGCACATGACGCTGGACGGGGGCACGGCCGACTACACGCTGCCCATCACGACCTTCCACGCGGGGGTCGAGATCGCGCCCAACCTGAGCGTCGAAGGCCGCTACGGCATCAACGCCGGGGATGACGAGCAGTACGACTCGGGCGTGCTGGTGACGTACGAAGTCAAGAGTTATTGGGCCGTCGTGCTCAAGGGCCGGGTGCCGGTCACCGACGCCTTCTCGTTCTACGGCATGGCCGGTGTGAACAGCCTGTCAGTCGACTTCCACGGGCAGAGCTTGGGCTGGCCGCTGTACACGCTCAGCGGCTCGGCCGAAGAAACCGGAACCACGCTGGGTGCCGGTGGCGAGCTGAGGCTGGGTGATTCGCTGGCGCTGACCGTCGAATACCAGCGGATGCATGAAGACGTCTCCGGCTACAACCTGGGACTGAACTACCGCTTCTAAGCGGGGTTCGATAGGCGTGCACCGGCGGCGGTCAGCCAGGCGCTGTCCGCCCCACCCACGCCGCGCGGCGGGCATCAATGCAAGCGTGTTGCCCGCCGTTCCTCCACATGCGCCTGCGCCTGGCGCGCCAGCTGATCCAGCAGGCGGTCGCGTTTGCGTTCGGCGTCGCCCATGGCGTCGCGGCCATGCTGCTTGAGCAGGTAGCTGTAGATCTGCCGCACCTCGGTGGACTGGAAGATCGGCTCAAGATCCTGCACCGCCAGCGTGCCAGGGCTGGCCTCGCGGCGGGTGTTGAGCACCACCTGCGGGCCGTGCGCGGCGATGGCCTGGAAACCCAGCGCTTCGAAGAACGGCGCCTTGCCGGCCACGCAGGCCACCTGCGCGTGGGGATAGCGGGCGATCATCTCCGCGACCAGCGCACTGCCGATGCCGTGCTTGCGGTGGCTGGCCTGCACCGCCAGGTACAGCAGCGCACAGGCCTGCGGGTCGTCCATATAGGGCAGGTACAGCGCGAAGCCCAGCACTCGCGCCGGGTCCTCATCGTCCAGTGCCAGCATGAGCTTCGGCTGGCCCGGCTGCGCGCCGTCCATGCGCTCCAGGTAGCGATGTACCTCGAAGCCCACCACGTACTGATAGAGCTGATACAGCGGATTGCTTGGCGTCAGCGACACCGGGCTGATATCGCTCAGGTAGTCCACCACCATCTGCAGCACCTGGGCTTTCAGGGACTCGGGCGGCGGGGTGTCCAGATGGGCGAGGGTGAACATGGGAAGACTCCGGGCTGACGCGGCGCGCCATTGTACCGATCCCGCCAGGAATGCGCGGAGGCGTGGGAGGATGCCGGCCCGGTGCGGGCCGCCAGAAGCTCGCGAATGAATTCGCTTGTATGTTTGTGCCTGTCGGGGATGAGGGACCA
>NZ_JBOY01000121.1:0-18316 GCF_000647775.1 Pseudomonas sp. RL
ACCTCGTCGCAGTTTATCGCTTAACGGGGTGTCCACTGGAGCTGGGCAAGATCACAGCCCGTTGCCCAGTCCCGGCAGGACGCCGCTGGCCGCCGGCAGGTGCTCCAAGGTCGAGCCCATGATCGACTCGATGATGGTCGGCGCGTTGTACAGGCCCATGCCCATGGCCAGGCCGACCGCGAAAGTCATCAGCGACTGGCGCACCACGCCGATGCAGCCGCCGACGATGATGATCGCGATGGCGATGATCCGACCCAGGGTGCCCTGGGTCCAGTCCACCAGCGTGTCCCACACGTCATCGAACTCGGTGCCGCCGGTGCCGGCCAATCTCCCTTGGTTGCGTTAGGTTTCCCCGTGGATATCCCTGCCGCGCTACCGTCGACGGGTGCAAGCGCCTTGAGCCGCGGGGCCGCCGTGGGCGCTTCTTCACCCAGCACCCTTCTGCGTGGCTGGATTTCGGTGTACACGTAGCCGGTGACGACCAGGTCACCGTCCGTGTCCTCCCAGGGCGCGATCCACACCCGCATCACCTGCGCGGGGGTTCGGACCGGCACCGGCGGGTCCGGCAGGCGCGGCGTGACGAAGGTGCTCACCACGTCCTGGGGGTTCTCGGCGGCGCCCGGCAGGCGTGGCGACGGGGCGGGCGCAGCGCTGGCCGTGCGTTCCACCTCACCGGCGGGGCACCGGGGCGGCTCCCGGGTTTGGCGAGGAGCGCCGCCAGCGGGTTTCAGGTAGGCTGATTGCATCCAAGCAAAGGGTTCGCCAGACCAGCGATGAACAGCCAAGCGTTGAGCAGCCAGGCGGTGATCTTCGATGCGTTCGGTACGCTGCTGAAGATCCACGAGGGCAGTCGCCCCTACCGACGGCTCATCAAGGCGGGTATGGCTCAGGGCCGGCGCCCGCAGGCCGACGATGGGCGTCGCATCATGACCCACCCGTGGGGACTGCGCGAAACGGCTCAGGCGTTCGGCATTGAGCTTTCAGGCGCTCTCCAGCTGGAGCTCGAAGACCTGCTCGCTTCCGAGGTCGCGAGCATCGAACCCTTCCCCGATGCCCTGGAAGCCGTGGAGCTGCTCCAATCGGCAGGACTGGCCATAGCCGTCTGCTCCAACCTGGCCATGCCCTACGCACCCGCCCTCCAGCGTCATTTCCCGACCCTGGATGTCAGCGTGCTGAGCTTCGAGGTGGGCGCCGTGAAGCCGGACCCGGAAATCTACGCGGCATGCTGTGATCGGCTCAAAACCCCGCCAGGCAACGTCCTGATGGTCGGAGACTCCCGCCCGTGCGACTGCGTGGGCCCAGAGGCCATCGGTATCCGCGGGCATCACCTTGATCGGTTGAACGGCCAGGGCGATTACCGGGACCTGGTGCAATTCGCCCGGCAGGCCCTTCGGCGCCGTGCGAAGTGAAACTGCCGCTGCGCTACCGCAAATCCGGAAGCTTGCTTCCGGGCCAGCGGCGTTCAGCCGCTTGGTTTGGGGGGTGACCCGCATACCTGGGGAGGCGAATTATCTCGCCGACAAGCAGGGACGATCACCGCATGAAAATTCACGCAGGCCATATTAACCAGATGTGGAAACGGCCTGGGCCTGCGCAATGTGCTCGCGGATCGTATTCATCTGTGACTGCTGAGATTCCGTGAGGTATCCCACCGAAAAGTGAATGGGATCGCTCCAAACGACCATGCCTGTTGAGGGGCGCCGCATGACGTTTGTGATGTTGCAATCCACAGCCCCATCGTCTTCAGGCAGATACTGAGCGGCCAGGATCAGGGTGGTGAGCAGAGGAGCAAACTCGAGCTGGGTGAGGGCAGCCTGTCGGCACCGTTCGAGAAATAGAGCCCGATCCTCGCGCTCTACCAGTTCGCCATCTGTCAGCTTTGTGAATAGCTCGGCCAGTCGGGCGCCCTCGGTCGTCGTGGCATCGACAGGCTGCAGCCATTCCACCTGCGCCAGCCAATAAAACTCATCCTGATACCCATCATCGGCTGGTGCCACTGGTCCGAAGTCCTGAATAACTTTAACAACGTGTGGATTGCCCTTGGCTGATTGCTCGGACAGAAAGCAGTGGCCACATCCGTCGGTGGTCAGCCGATAGAGCTGGCCGTCACGCTGAAAAAGCATGGCTGAGGAGCCATGCGTAAAGTAGTCGGCCGAACGGAGCGGCTCTTTTGCCCTCACATGCTCGAAATACGGCCCGCTGAAGAGGTTGCTCATAGTGCTTCGCCTGGGTCCAGAAATGGGTTTCTCTCGTCAGAGTCGCCTGGCCGGCGCTGTTAAAGAGTGATTCTCGATCCTTGAAGCCCTTGGGCCGCGATGCTGGATACCTTGGCGCACAGTTGAGTCCGTGCGGCGTCCAGTACCTCCGCATTGGTTTTTGCAGAGACGTGTTCGCGGGCTTTTCTGCCCAGAAAGTAGCTAATGCGTTCAGCGTTAGCGCCCGAAGGATGGGGGAGGCCTGCGAGCACCTGCTCAGGCGTGAGCAGGCCTTGACGTTGTAGATGCTCAAGGGCCTCGGCCACTTTGGGCCCGAGAGGAACGTAGAGGCAGTTGTTCGCCAATGTCTTTACCTCCTCGGCAAGGTGCATCTCGACCTGCATCCGCATCGACTTCTGCGCGAGCATGGATGGGCTACCGCTGTAGTTGGCCCCATTGACGAAAACGGGATAGCGCAGTGCCGAGGTGTAATGCACCAGGTGGGTGTGCGTATCGAATAACCGGGCACAACTATCGATCCCGAACAATTTCGGGATGCCAATGTGGTCGAGCATGGCGATCAGGTTGTTGCGCATTGGCCCAGAAAAACTCGCGGTTTCCTTGGCTTTTCTTCTCGCTTCTTCGATGGATGCTCCTGACTTCAGTTGTTTGCGCGCTTCGCTCAAGGCGTTTACCGCCTGCTGGCGGCCAGGTGTGATGCCGCAGATGGTGATCCGGGCATTGGTGTTGATGTAGTCGAAGGGAGCGTAGAACGTCTGGACGCTGCCCTCCGATGACAGCAGCAACTCCTTGGGCAGATCGGTGCCGCTCAGGCTGATGGTGGAGTCGCGGAGGATTGGAGTGAATTGTTCAAAGTGGCTCATGGTTCGTTCCTTGAATTAACGCGAGCAATGGTGAGTGCGACGGGCAGCTGGATTGCTGGGTCTACCCCGTCGGATGCGCTTGTGCGGTTTTTGAGGTGTGAGGCGTTCGTCCCGATAACCCTGCTACCCATTATGAATGCATGCGCCTCAAACCAGCACGGTAGGCGTGAAGTTGCGGCGCCCTTGCAGCCAGCGCAGCGCCTCATGAGAGTCGACCACGGTGCGACTCCCTTCTTTTCGCGCATGAAGACGATCTGGCGTGGTGGGCTGAGTGGCATTCCGCACGGCCTTTTCCGTCATCAGGGCGAGGAAAGCGACTTCGTTCAGAGTCAGATAGCCGCACCCGGAACCGTTGAGCACGGTAGGTAACGCGTCCGTGGCGACATCACCCAACGTGTCGCTGTCCAGGCGCGCACGAATGGCGCCCAGCTTGAAGAGGTGCTCAAGGCCCAGTGCCGGGGCGTTGGCGCTGTGGAACTCGGCGTCAGACCGGGCTTGGTCAATGAAGGACGCAAAGTCCAACCAGTCGTCGTCTTGGAGGCCTATCCCGGTTGTCTTGAGTTGGCCTTCAACTGCGTAGTCGAAGCAGCTCTCGGCAATGGCAATGAAATGCGAAGCGCCACCAAGAACCTTATCTAGAGCCTTCGGATCGCACCGGTACTTCTCGGATTCAGCCTTCAGGTGCCCCTCGTAGGCGTCAGTGACCTCGTTGGCTAGCTGGTCGCGGCGGATCCTGGCCTGTGGCTGGGCGTAGTGACAAATCAGTTCTTCGAGTCGCATAATGTTCCACTCAATTTGGAATATGACGAGACTGGACGATCATGATTCCATTGTCAATGGAATATTGAGTCATCATGACTGGGCTCGGCAGGCAACGGAAACCAACGCCTCCATCGCGGGAGCGGCCGTTGGCCTGGGGTAAATTCGCGGCCAGGCACGCCCCCGGCCCCGGCCACACCCCATAATGGCGAAGCCCTGGCCAATCGCCTCTTGGCCGGACGATGCACAGTGACTCTCCCTCTCCCAGCTCCGCTGGGCTCGATAACCACGCAGTACAAGGTTCGAATGTTCAATGATCAAAATGCGAGATGGCGGGGCGTTCGATCAGCATGCCCTGATTGCCTGTTTCCGTGAGCACGGGGGCAGTATGGTGCTGGGCGCGGTTAAAGCGTCGCTCGCCGAACACAAAAAACCGCGGTCGCTGGATTACTGGTTGCGATTGAACGGCGCCCGCATCCCGGACCAGATGCAGGCGGAAGCCTCGCTGGTCGCACAGTTGGTTGAGAGCGGAAACTTCGAGGCAGTCGTTCTCAAGTGTCCCGAGACGGGCAGAAACTGCAAGGGATTGCAGCTACGGACGTAGTACGTACGGGCCACACATCTTGCTTTTGACTCAGCCCAGCCGCAGAGCGGCCGATAGGTCAGTGAACTAACCGATCGCTAGCCGACATCAAAGTATCTCGACAGCGGGTGTCAGCAAGGACAGTTGCTGATCCTGCCAATCGCCATAGGTTTGCCCCGTCTGTTCTACCGTCCAGTTGGTGCGGCCGTTCGAGCTGCGGCCAGCCACGATGGAAGCCGCAGCGCTGGGGCTGTTGAACGCGTAGTCGTCGGTGAAGCGGGTGGTACCGTCAGCGTCCGGTGCCAAGATGCCATCAGCCAACAGCCAACAGCTTCAGAAACAGTGCTTGGTAGCCACCAGGCGATCCAATCCACTGGTCACGTGTCTGCGAGCCTCGCAGCACGAAGAACTCGCCATCGATTTCCTGGGCATCGGCCACCCCCCCTCCTTGGGCACCTTTCGCACAAAGCGCGGTGAACGTGTCACGCTGGAAGGCGTATCCGTCGCAGCAGCGGCGGTCGGAGTAATCAGCTCGCGTAAAAAGTCGTAGCCCAGCACTGGCAATACAGTCCGGATCTGCTCCAGAAAAAAAGCCATATCCGCACGGTCAGATTCGGGTAGGGCACTGCCGTACTCAAACGCCTTGTAATTGACCATCGCGCAGCGGCCCAGCTTGCCGGCGATGCCAATCAACATGCTTTCCAAATGTTTGACGTGCGCCTTGGTCAGGTTCTGGTCCTTGCTGGTGACCAAGCACACGCGCTCCCAGAAATCTTTACCGCCCTGCTCCTCCGGTCGGTTGTGCTGCCGGAGTCGCGTGGCCACATCATCGGACTCACCGATATACACCCGCGAGCGCAGGCTATTGTCCGGGTCAGGCCCTATCAGAAAGTACACGCCGGTGCGCCTACACTCCGGGCGCTGTACCAATTCGGTCAGTTTGGAGCGAGGGGCGGTCAGCACATGGCCGGTCCAGTTCATGATCTCGGCGGTGAGCAGGCCATTGGGTGTGCCATCCACCAGGAACAAGCGAATGCTGCGGCCTAGGCTCATAGCTGACTCCACAGATCACGCTGCGCAGCATCACGATCCGCAGCTTCGGCCCACCGACAGGCTTCTTCGTTCACTTCGTACAGGATCGCGGGCTCGGCCGCTTGGAAAAGCAGGTCAAGATCATGAAGCTGCAAGGCGCTGACGTCAGCGGGAATGTCGCCGTACTTGGCCAATTCTTTCAGGCCGTCGGCGGTTTGCCTGTGGCTGATCCACAGGGCCAGCCGCTGCGCATCAGGCAGAGTATGGAAAACCTCGGCGGTGACGTCTCGCAGGTCGGTGCGGAAGGTTTCGGCCATCAGATGGTCAGCATGCCATCGGGCGACCAAGATCTCCCAGTAACTGGTGTATTCCTCAACAGGACTCGGCAGCGTTTTCAGCTTCTGGATGGTCAGTTCGCTCAGGTTCACCTGATCGGCCAAAGGCTCGGACAGAAGGGTGGCGCAACTCAAAAGAAAGTCGATCGCTGTCGAATTGTCTTCGCGGGAAAATATGGCCACTTGCTCGCTGCGCCGCTCGAAACGCTCCAGGAACCCCAGCATCGCCGGGGTGAAGATATCCATCAGGCACGCCGTGTGCAGCCTATCGGTACTCTGCAGGAGGCCGTCGATCACCCACAGGGGCTCATGTGCCGGACAATCCGAATAGTCATAGTTGTCACCGTCGTCCACCAAGGGCAGCAGGTCGATGTCACGGCTGCGCAGCGCATCGTTACCGGTCTCGATGATGCGGATAAACCAGGTGCGCTCACGGATCAGCAGGCACACCGACAGAATCTCATCACGAATTCCGCCCGGGTACTGTTCCCGCAGCACCGGCAGCAGCTCCAGCGGCTGGCCGGGTTGCCAGCCGCTCAGGTGAATCAACTCCTCCGCGAGTCTCATGACGTCGTGTCGCGCAGACAACCCATTGCTCTGGAAGCGCAGGTCTTCAAGTCGTTCTTGCTGATTCAAAAGCTCATTCCTTACTACGGGGTAGCCACGCCGGGAGGCTGGCGGAAGTTGTTCGGAACGCACCTGGGTCGTTTGACGGGAGGGCCCCGCCCTCAACCTCTCGCAGCACTTAGCAGATGCTCCGACGTCCTTGGTCAGCAGTTCATACACCACCGTCAGGAAAAGGTCCCGAGACGCTTCATCGCTCAGCAGGCGGGTCGCCAGCATGGTGCGGCGCGGGCCAAGCCCAGAGAAACTGCGGCGCATCACCTCGGACGCCACGCTACTGCTCCAGCAGATCCCCTGAGGCCGGGCGGCATGACCGCCCCGGCGTGCTAGCGCCGCTCCCGGGCGTATTTCTGGTCCAGACGACTGGCGAGCCAATACCCGCCGACACCCATCACACAGACAAACGCCAGGATGGCGCCGATCGTATAAAAGAAAGCCATGTCATTCACCCTTTGGTAATCACCGGAACGGGAAGGAGCCGTGGGCGGATCTTATATGCCCACGCTCAAAAGCGCCGGCTTCACTCATAGCGCGCCAGCGCCCGCCGCAAGGTTTCGCGCAGGGCCTCGCGCAACGAGGTGGGGGCCTGCACGCAGATATTCTCGCCCTGCTGCAACAACCACCAGCGCAGCTGCCAGCTGTCCCGCACCGTGGCCTGCAGGCAAAAGCCCTCCTCGCCCGGCTCCAGGGTCATGTCGGGTGACAGTGGCGTCTCGCGAATCATCCGCGCCAGGGTATCGCTGACCCAGGCCTGCAGCCGCACCGGCTCCTGCGCGCCGAACTGAAGCGCGTCGCTGGCCAGATAGGCCTGCAGGAAGAAGCCCTCCACCCGGACCAGCGGCGTATCCAGCACGTCTACCGCGCGGAATCGATGCAACGCGTACTGGCGGATGTCGCTGTAGGGTTCGGCCGTGGCAATCAGGTAGGTGATCGAACCCCGCTGCACCAGTGCCAGCGGATTGAGGATCAGCTCGCGCTCCTTGTCCTGGTGCGCGGCGTAATAGCGGCAGCGCACTTGCCGCTCCTCCAACAGGCCAAGCTGGATGCGCTCCAGCAATGCCTCGTTCACGTCCGGGGTCTGCAGACTCATCTGCGGCTGCACACTGGCGACCTTGTCTACCCAGCGGGCGGTGGCGCTCTCCGCCGCCAGGGCTTCGAGCTTGCGTCGCGCCTGCTGGAAGCGCGGTTCCAGCCCGCGGCGCAGGCTCAGCGGCAGCACGGCTTTCAGGGTGTCCTCCAGCAGCGCCAGGCTCAGCGCCTCGCTGAGTTCGATTCCCGGCAGCTCCAGTTGTGCGCCCGGCCTCCAGTGCCAGCCGTAGGGTTTGCCCCGGTCGTTGCATTGCAACGGGAACAGGCGGGACAGCTCCTGCAGGTCACGCTCGACCGTACGCTTGTTAACGCCGTGATCATTCTTCAGCTTCTCTGTAATCTGCGAAGCGGTCAGCCCTGGTCCGCGACTGGGCAACAGCTTGAGCAGCTCCCACTGGCGGCTGAGAGTGCTACGAGTGCTGTTGGCGGCCATGCTGGAACTCCCCGATCGGATGCGTCTTATAACGACGCATGATGGCTCAACAATGGCAACCTCTTCAACCGGAGCCGCCGTCATGACCGATCCCTTCGTACGCAAGCCCAGCCGACGCGCGCACCGCATCCTGCGGGCGCATCCGTCCGACAGCTGCCCGCTGGCCTTGCTGTGGAGCTTCCGCCTGATGGTCGACCTGCAGGGCTATCGCAAGCTGCTGCGCCGCAACGAGATCGCCGATGACGACGTGGCCGAGGCCCTGGGACTGGGCGATTGGGTCGACAACGATGACTACCGCCCCGCCCCGGCGGCGCAGCAGTTGCGTCAGGAATATCGGGCGTTCTGCGCCGAACACGCGAACCCCGCTTTTCCCGAACCCCTGGCGAGTAATCTGCGCGCCATGGCGAACCTGATCGGGCTGAACGCTACCGAAACCACCCTGCTCGGCTTCTGCGTACTGATGCAATGCGACACGATTCTGCATCGCAGCATCGAGGTGCTGCATGACCTGAGCTACAACCAACTGCCGACGGCACTGGCAAGGGTGCTGGAGCTGCCCGTCGCTGCAGTGGAAGAAGCGCTGTCCCACGAAGGGCGCCTGTTCGTCTGCGGCGTGCTGGAACGTGGCAGTCGACCCGGAATGGACGTGAGCCAGATCCTGACCTTCAGCAGCCATGACTTGCTGAGCCAGTTGCGCTTTCACCGTGGCGCGGCCCAGGAGCTGTTCAAGCACTCCTTCCGCCGCAGCCGGCGCTCGGTGCTGGAAAGGTCGGACTACCAGCACCTGGGCGTGATCGTCGACGACACCCTGGGTTACCTGCGCAAAGCCACCGCTAGGAACAGCCGCGGGGTGAACATCCTGCTCTACGGCCCGCCCGGCACCGGCAAGACCGAACTCTGCCGGCTGTTCGCCGAAAGCCTGTCGCTGGAGCTGTACGAGATTGCCTGCAACGACAGCGAGGGCGATCCGATTGGCGGCACCCAGCGCCTGAGTGCGCTGCGCTCAGCCATGGGGGTGCTACAGGGCACCCAGGCGCTGGTGATGCTGGACGAGATCGAGGACATCTTCGCAGCGGATTTCGGCCCCGGCCGCAAAACCCAGCGCTCCCACAAGGGCTGGATCAACCGCATGCTGGAAGAAAACAGCCAGCCATGCTTCTGGCTGACCAACAGCATTGCTTGCCTGGACCCAGCGTATATCCGCCGCTTCGATATCGTCATCGAGACCCCCAATCCGGGGCGTGCCCAGCGCGAACGGATCATCCGCAAGCTCGGCGCCGAGCGCCTGAGCGACGAGATGATCGCGAGCCTGGCCAGTCACGAAACGCTGACCCCGGCGGTGTTCGAGCGTGCCCTGCGCGTGGCGCGCACCATTCATCCGCGCGCCAATCACAAGCTGGAAGCCAGCCTGGAGGGCCTGCTCGACGGCACCCTCAAGGCGCAGGGTCACACGCTCCTGTCACGCCAGCAGGCCAACGCCCGCCCGACGCTCTACACGCCGGAACTGCTCAATGCCGACACGGCCCTGACCGAACTGGCCGCCGGACTGCGCCGCCATCCGCAAGCCCGGCTGTGCTTCTACGGTCCGCCCGGCACCGGCAAGACCGCATTCGCCGGCTGGCTGGCCGAACAGCTCGGCAAGCCGCTGCACAGCAAGCGAGTCTCCGATCTGGTCGCTCCCTACGTCGGCCAGACCGAGCAGAACCTCGCCGAAGCCTTTCGGCAGGCTGAAGAGGAAGAGGCGGTGTTGCTGCTCGACGAAGTCGACAGCTTTCTGCAGGACCGCACCAGGGCCCGCGCCCAGTGGGAGGTGACCGCTGTGAACGAGATGCTGACGCAGATGGAAAGCTTCAGCGGCCTGTTCATCGCCTCCACCAACCTGATGGACAATCTGGATGAGGCTTCCCTGCGGCGCTTCGACTGCAAGATCCACTTCGGCTATCTGCTGCCGCAGCAGAGCCGCGCGCTGCTGCGCGCCCACTTGGAGGAGCTGGGCCTAGACGACCCCGCCCAAGCGGCCGAAGCCCGCGTCGCATCGCTCAACCGCCTGGCTCCCGGCGACTTCTCCGCCGTGAGCCGCCGGGCTCGCTTCAAGCCCTTGGCCAGCGCCGACGAGTTCGTGCAGGCATTGGGTCGGGAAATCGCACTGAAGAAAGGGGGGCAGCAGCGGCCAATCGGGTTTGTGCATTGAAAGATGGGGGCCGGTCTTTCTTCCGGCACCCTGACGGTCAGGCCTCGCCAGCTACTGCGTTGGCCTGAGCCAGCACACGCCTTGCCGCCCGGATGGTGACATTCAGATGCCCAAGAAGCTCGGTCATGGCATCCAGCGTATCGACCTCGTCATCCCCCTGGTGTGCAACCAGCAATGCCTGGATTTGCTCGGAGATCACCGGCTCCAGCACCCACCTGGATGGAGATCTTGCGACAGTGAAAGCAGGAAAAAATGGCCTCGCTTTGACGCCTATACGGCCTGGGCCTGCTTGCCAATTGCCTACCAATTGCCTACCAGAAGGCCCCAAATTGCCTACCGAAAATTTTCGGTCGCGCATAAAAAAATCCAGTCACCGCTAAGTGACTGGATTTTTTGGAGTTTTTTTGGTCGGGACGGAGTGATTCGAACACTCGACCCCTTGCACCCCATGCAAGTGCGCTACCAGGCTGCGCTACGCCCCGACATCACTACCAGCCTCGCTGGAAGTGGTGCGCACTATATAGTAACCATCTGATAAATGGAAGCTTTTTTTGCGAGGAGACCCTCACTTGCGCAGGATCCGCAACACGTCTTCCAGCTCGCATAATGTTTGCCGGATGAGCTGTCGTGTTTGTGTAGTGTCTTCGATAGCTTCCTGGCCGGACAGCTTCTGCCGAGCACCGCTGATGGTGAAGCCCTGGTCGTAGAGGAGGGAGCGAATCTGGCGGATGACCAGTACATCATGACGCTGGTAGTAGCGGCGGTTACCCCGCCGCTTCATCGGACTGAGCTGGGAAAATTCTTGTTCCCAGTAGCGCAGGACGTGGGGCTTGACGGCGCAGAGGTCGCTGGCCTCGCCAATGGTGAAGTAGCGCTTGCCCGGGATGGGCGGCAGGTCGTCCGTGCCGCCTTTAGGATTTGCTTCCGGCATAGGTTTCAACCCTTGCCTTGAGCTTCTGGCCCGGGCGGAAAGTCACCACACGGCGCGCCGTGATGGGGATCTCTTCGCCCGTCTTCGGATTTCTTCCGGGGCGCTGACGTTTGTCGCGCAGATCGAAGTTGCCGAACCCGGACAGTTTGACCTGTTCGTTCTGCTCCAGGGCCTGGCGAATTTCCTCAAAGAACAGCTCGACCAATTCCTTGGCTTCTCGCTTGTTCAGGCCCAGCTCTTCATACAGACGTTCAGCCATTTCAGCTTTCGTCAGAGCCCCCATACGCTACATCCTTAACGTGGCGTTGAACCGATCTCCCAGCGAGGTGAGGATGGTTTGGGTCGCAGCGCTCACCTCATCGTCGTTAAGAGTGCGCGAAGGATGCTGCCAGGTCAAGCCGACTGCCAGACTTTTACGAGACGGATCAATGCCTTTGCCCTGATAGACATCAAACAGCTTGAGATCAGTCAGGTAATCCCCTGCGCACTCTCGAATACAACCCAGAACCTCCTCGGCTGGCGTGTCGCGATCAACCAGCAATGCCAGGTCGCGGCGCACTTCAGGGAAGCGTGACAGCTCTCGGAATGCCGGCAGCTTGCCCACTGCCAGTTCGGCCAGGTGCAGCTCGAAGAGGAACAGCGGCTGCTCGATGCCCAGCTCCGTGGCTAGTTGCGGATGAATGGCGCCCATGTAACCGACCGTTCGTCCTTCCCGCTCGATACGCGCGCACTGCCCCGGGTGCAGGGCCGGATGCTCTCCGGCAACGAACCGGAAGGCCCCCGCATCGCCTGCAGCAGCCAGCAGCGCTTCCACGTCCCCCTTGAGGTCATAGAAGTCCACGCTCTCGCGCCCATGGCTCCAGGATTCCGGGAGGCGATTACCGGTGATCACACCCGCTAGCATCGACTCCTGCTGGAGCTGGGGGAGCTGACCCACAAAGCGCAGGCCGCTTTCGAACAAACGCACCCGATTCTGCTGGCGATTGAGGTTGTGCAGGACCGCCTTGACCAGACCCGGCCAGAGGGAGGCACGCATCGCCGCCATGTCGGCGGAAATCGGATTGGCCAATACCAGCGGAGTCGCCTCAGGGTTGAACTGGGCAAACAGCTTGGGATCGATGAAGCTGTAGGTGATTGCCTCCTGATAGCCACGGGCAACCAACAGGCGACGCAACGCGGGCAACTCGGCTGTCGCTTCTGCGCGCGCCTGAGGTGCCAGTCGCGCCTGCGGATAACGAACCGGCAAGCGGTCGTAACCGTACAGGCGCCCAAGCTCTTCGATCAGGTCGACTTCCAGGGCGATATCGAAGCGATGACTGGGGATCTGTACTTCCCAAACACCCTCTACCTTGGCGCTCACAGCCAGGCCCAGGGCGGCGAGCAGACGCTCCACCAGCGCAGGCTTCAGCTCAAGCCCCAGCATATGCGCGATACGGTCGCTGCGTAGGATAACGGCGTCACGCTTGGGCAGATCGGCCTCGCTGACGGCCTCGACGACCGGGCCGGCTTCACCGCCGACGATTTCCAGCAACAACGCAGTGGCGCGCTCCATGGCCTGACGGGCCAGCTCGAAATCCACGCCGCGCTCGAAGCGATGCGATGCATCGGTGTGCAGGCCATAACCGCGCGCCTTGCCGGCCAGGGCGATCGGATCGAAGAACGCCGATTCCAGGAACAGATCCCGGGTCTGCGCACTCACGCCGCTGTGTTCGCCGCCCATCACACCGGCAATGGCCAGCGGACGTTCGTGGTCGGCGATCACCAGGGTGTCCGCCGTCAGCGTGGCTTCCTGGCCGTCCAGCAGAACCAGCTTCTCGCCCTGCTCCGCCATGCGCACCCGGATGCCGCCGCGAATCTCGGCCAGATCGAAGGCGTGCATGGGCTGGCCGAGTTCCAGCATCACGTAGTTGGTGACATCGACGGCCGGATCGATGCTGCGAATATCGGAGCGGCGCAGGCGCTCGACCATCCACAGCGGCGTCGGACGACTCAGGTCGACGTTGCGAATGACACGTCCCAGGTAACGCGGGCAGGCCTGCGGGGCCAGCAGTTCCACCGGGCGGGTTTCCTCGTGGACGGGCACCACCGGCTGGATCGCCACCGGTTGTACGTCGCTGCCGTAGATGGCGCCTACTTCCCGGGCCAAACCGGCCAGCGACAGGCAGTCGCCACGGTTGGGGGTCAGGCCGATCTCGATGACCACGTCATCCAGGCCCAGGTACTCGCGGATATCCATACCCAACGGGGCATCGGCCGCCAGCTCCATCAGGCCGCTGTGATCCTCGCTGACCTTCAGCTCGGAGGCCGAGCACAGCATGCCGTAGGATTCCACGCCGCGCAGCTTGGCCTTCTTGATCTTGAAGCCCTCGCCCAGCTCGGCACCGATCATGGCGAAGGGAATCTTGATGCCCGCACGGGCATTGGGTGCGCCGCAGACCACCTGGAAGGTTTCACTGCCGTTGCTGACCTGGCATACGCGCAGCTTGTCGGCATCGGGATGCTGCTCGGCACTGAGAATCTCACCCACCACCACGCCATGGAAGTCACCAGCCACCGGGGTCACGCTGTCGACTTCCAGGCCCACCATGGACAGCTTGGCCACCAGCGTGTCGCGATCGACTTCGGGGTTGGTCCAGCTGCGCAGCCACTGTTCACTGAATTTCATCTTCTGCTCTCTCCTGTTCGGTTCGTGTCGGACGCGGGCCTAGCGGAATTGCGCCAGGAACCTCAGGTCGTTGTCGAAGAACAGGCGCAGGTCATTGACGCCGTAGCGCAGCATGGCCAGACGCTCCACGCCCATGCCGAAGGCAAAGCCCTGGAATTCCTCGGGGTCGATTCCGGACATGCGCAGCACGTTGGGGTGCACCATGCCGCAACCCATCACCTCCAGCCAACCGGTCTGCTTGCAGACACGACAGCCCTTGCCTGAGCACATCACGCATTGCATGTCGACTTCGGCGGACGGCTCGGTGAACGGGAAGAAGGAAGGACGGAAACGCACGCCCAGCGGCTTTTCGAAGAACACCCGCAGGAACTCCTCGATGGTGCCCTTCAGGTCGGCAAAGCTGATGCCCTTGTCGACCAGCAGGCCTTCGACCTGATGGAACATCGGCGAGTGGGTGATATCCGAATCGCAGCGGTACACACGTCCCGGGCAGACGATGCGGATCGGTGGCTTCTGGTTCTCCATGGTGCGTACCTGCACCGGCGAGGTATGGGTACGCAACAACATGTTGGCGTTGAAGTAGAAGGTGTCGTGCATCGCCCGGGCCGGGTGGTGGCCGGGGATGTTGAGGGCCTCGAAGTTGTGATAGTCGTCCTCGACTTCGGGCCCCTCGGCCACGCTGTAGCCGATATGGGTGAAGAACTGTTCGATGCGCTCCTTGGTGCGGGTAACCGGGTGCAGACCACCGGATGCCTGGCCACGGCCGGGCAGCGTCACATCGATCCGCTCGGCAGCCAGTTTGGCCTGCAGGGCGGCGGCTTCCAGATCAGCCTTGCGCGCCGCCAATGCACCTTGCACTTGGTCACGGGCGGCATTGATAAGCGCGCCGGCCTTGGGACGCTCTTCCGCCGAGAGCCTGCCCAGCGTCTGCATCAGCAGGGTGATCTCACCCTTCTTGCCCAGGTATTGCACCCGGATCTGTTCGAGGGCGTTGATGTCTTCGCTGCCTCGCACGGCCTCCAGCGCTTGGGCGACCAATGCATCGAGATTTTCCATGTACATCCTCCCGAGGATCTTGCAAAAGCACCCGCTGTGTCAGGCGTTTTTGCAAGAGCCCTTCAAATACAAAATAGGGGAAGAGCCCAAGGCTCTTCCCCTATCGTTGACGCTTCGCTCCGGACGAATCCGGTATGCCGGGGAAGTTAGGCCAGAGAGGCTTTGGCTTTCTCGACGATCGCGGCGAAGGCGGTCTTTTCGTTCACTGCCAGATCGGCCAGAACCTTGCGGTCGATCTCGATGGCCGCCTTTCTCAGGCCAGCGATCAGGCGGCTGTAGGACAGACCGTTCTGACGAGCACCGGCGTTGATACGAGCGATCCACAGAGCGCGGAACTGGCGCTTGCGCTGACGGCGGTCACGGTAGGCGTACTGGCCAGCCTTGATCACCGCCTGCTTGGCAACGCGGAACACGCGGGAGCGTGCACCGTAGTAGCCCTTGGCGAGCTTCAGAATTTTCTTGTGACGAGCACGAGCGATAACGCCACGCTTAACACGAGCCATGAGTAAAGTCCTCTAAAAATCTTGACCGGATTAACGAACGCGCAGCATGCGCTCGACCTTCGCCTTGTCAGACGGGTGCATCAGCGAAGTGCCCCGCAGCTGACGCTTACGTTTGGTCGTCATCTTGGTCAGGATGTGGCTCTTGAAAGCGTGCTTGTGCTTGAAGCCGTTTGCGGTCGGCTTGAAGCGCTTCTTGGCACCACTCTTGGTTTTCATCTTTGGCATGTTCGGTACTCCGTAGCTGAGTGCTTACAAATAACTGCAAGGCCTGCCAGTGCCCTGGTAGTTATTTTTTCTTCTTGGGAGCGATGACCATCATCAGCTGGCGTCCTTCCAGCTTCGGATGCTGTTCAACGGAGCCGTATTCGGCGAGATCGGCTTCGACCCGCTTCAACAGCTCCATGCCCAGCTCCTGGTGAGCCATCTCACGACCGCGGAATCGCAGGGATACCTTGGCCTTGTCCCCTTCACTGAGGAAACGGATCAGGTTGCGAAGCTTGACCTGATAGTCCCCTTCCTCGGTTCCTGGACGGAACTTGATTTCCTTGATCTGAATCTGCTTCTGGTTCTTCTTGGCCGCCGCCTGCTGCTTCTTCTTTTCGAACAGGTGCTTGCCGTAATCCATGATGCGACAAACCGGAGGCAGGGCCTCGGCGGAAATTTCCACCAGGTCCAGCTTTGCCTCTTCGGCGACCCTCAGGGCTTCGTCGATGGAGACGATGCCGATCTGTTCGCCATCCGCACCGATCAGACGGACCTCACGAGCACTGATGTTTTCATTGATCGGAGGCTTGGGTGCCCGTTTGTCTTGTCTCATATCACGCTTAATAGTCATTACTCCGATGCTTGGCGACCACGCCGGGAAACCGTCTGTGCCAGCAAACCGCTGAACTGCTCGATGGGCATGCTGCCCAGATCAGTACCTTCGCGGGTGCGCACAGCGACGGACCGTGTCTCAACTTCCCGGTCTCCAATAACTAGGAGGTAGGGAACCTTGAGCAAAGTATGCTCGCGGATTTTAAAGCCGATCTTCTCGTTTCTCAAGTCAACCTTTGCCCGGAAGCCTTGGGAATTCAGGGTTTTCTCGACTTCCTCGGCGAATGGCGCCTGCTTGTCGGTGATGTTCATGATCACCGCCTGGGTCGGAGCCAGCCAGGCCGGGAAGGATCCTTCGTAATGTTCGATCAGGATGCCGATGAAGCGCTCGAACGAACCCAGGATCGCCCGGTGCAGCATGACCGGCCGCTTGCGCTGGTTGTCCTCAGCGATGTAGCTGGCATCCAGCCGCTCGGGCAGGTTCGGGTCGTACTGCAGGGTGCCGCACTGCCAGTTGCGGCCCAGGCAATCACGCAGGGTGAACTCGATCTTCGGACCGTAGAAGGCGCCCTCGCCCGGCTGGTACTCCCAGGCCAGGCCGGATTCATTCAACGCCTGCGCCAAGGCCTCCTCGGCGCGATCCCAGAGCTCGTCGGAGCCGACGCGCTTGGCCGGTCGGGTCGAGAGCTTCATGGCGATGTCAGTAAAGCCGAAGTCCGCGTAGACCTTGAGCGTCAGCCGGATGAAGTCGGCCGCTTCCTGGCGCACCTGATCCTCGGTGCAGAAGATATGCGCGTCATCCTGGGTGAAGCCACGCACCCGCATGATGCCGTGCAGCGCGCCGGACGGCTCATTGCGGTGGCAAGCACCGAACTCAGCCATGCGCAACGGCAGATCGCGGTAAGACTTCAGGCCCTGGTTGAAGATCTGCACGTGGCACGGGCAGTTCATCGGCTTGACTGCGTAGTCGCGGTTCTCCGAGGAGGTGGTGAACATGTTTTCGGCATAGTTCGACCAGTGCCCGGACTTCTCCCAGAGGATGCGGTCCACCACTTGGGGGGTGCGCACCTCGACATAGCCGTTTTCGCGCTGAACCTGGCGCATGTACTGCTCGAGCCCCTGATACACGCTCCAGCCGTTCGGGTGCCAGAACACCATGCCGGGCGCTTCTTCCTGGGTGTGAAACAGCCCCAGGCGCTTGCCCAGTCGACGGTGATCGCGCTTCTCGGCTTCCTCGATGCGCTGGATATAAGCAGCCAGCTGCTTCTTGTCGGCCCAGGCAGTGCCATAGATTCGCTGCAGCTGCTCGTTCTTCGAGTCGCCGCGCCAGTAGGCGCCGGATATGCGGGTCAGCTTGAAGGCCTTGAGGAAGCGGGTGTTCGGCACGTGCGGCCCCCGGCACATGTCCACGTATTCCTCGTGGTAGTACAGACCCATCGCCTTCTCGTCCGGCATATCGTCGATCAGGCGCAGCTTGTACTCTTCGCCACGCGCCCTGAAGACCTCGATGACCTCATTGCGCGGCGTCATTTTCTTGATGACGTCGTAATCCTTGGCAATCAGCTCGGCCATTCGCGCTTCGATCGCCGCCATATCCTCCGGCGTGAAGGGGCGATCGATGGCGATGTCGTAATAGAAGCCCTCGTCGATCACCGGGCCGATGACCATCTTGGCATTCGGATAGAGCTGCTTGACTGCATGCCCCACCAGGTGGGCGCAGGAGTGACGAATGATCTCCAGCCCTTCCTCGTCCTTCGACGTGATGATCTGCAGGGTGGCATCATTTTCGATCAGGTCGCAGGCATCGACCAGGCGACCGTTGACCTTGCCGGCGATCGTCGCCTTGGCCAGGCCCGCACCAATGGACTGCGCCACCTCGGCCACGCTGACCGGATGATCGAATGAACGCTGACTACCGTCGGGAAGAGTAATGATGGGCATGGCGCCTCCTCTCCTAGTGGTGACCCCTACCAAAGGCCACATGGGTTGGGATGAGCCAGTAAAGCGATCCGCCGGAAGAACCCGCCGCACTGTGGCAGGAGGCCTGAGGCCTAACCCGTCGAACCGGAGCACTGGAAATCGAAGCCGCGGATGCTTCCAGAAAGCCAGGCATCTGGCAAGCAGCCATAAAAAAAGGGCCGCTTGCGGCGACCCTTTCTTGGAATTTGGTAGGCACAATTGGACTCGAACCAACGACCCCCACCATGTCAAGGTGGTGCT
>NZ_JBOY01000122.1:0-5416 GCF_000647775.1 Pseudomonas sp. RL
CCTACGCTAAGGCTTTGGCCAGCGATATTCTCCGGTGAGATTGATGTGTTCCCATCCGAGCGGCGAAACATGGGCCAAGAGATCGGGCGATAGCAGCTTTCCATCGCGTTTCTGGTTTGCAACGACCTCGCCGAGCTTCATGGTGTTCCAGAAGATGATGATGGCGGCGAGCAGATTCATGCCGGCGATGCGGTAATGCTGGCCTTCGGCGGAACGGTCGCGGATTTCACCGCGGCGGTGGAAGCTGATTGCCCGCTTCAGCGCATGATGAGCTTCGCCTTTGTTGAGCCCGATCTGGGCACGCCGTTGGAGTTCGGCATCCAGAATCCAGTCGATCATGAACAGGGTGCGCTCGACGCGACCGACTTCCCGCAGGGCTGTCGCGAGCTCGTTCTGCCGCGGATAGGAGGCGAGTTTCCGCAGAATCTGGCTTGGCGCGACGGTCCCGGCAGCAATGGTGGCGGCGATGCGCAGGGTGTCGGGCCAATTGCGCTCGATCATGGCTTGGTTGACCTTTCCGCCGATCAACGCTCGCAGGTGCGCCGGGGCGGCCGACGGATTGAACGCGTAGAGCCGTTTGGATGGCAGGTCGCGGATGCGCGGAGCGAACCGGTAGCCGAGAATGGCACATGCGGCAAAGACGTGATCGGTGAAGCCGCCCGTGTCGGTGAACTGCTCGCGGATATGGCGTCCAGCATCGTTCATCAGCAGGCCATCGAGGATGTAAGGCGCTTCGCTTGCCGTTGCAGGAATCACCTGGGTTGCGAACGGCGCATATTGGTCGGAGACGTGGCTATAGGCTTTCAGGCCCGGGGTATTGCCATATTTCGCGTTGACCAGGTTCATGGCCTCACCTTGCTCTGTAGCGACGAAGAACTGTCCGTCGCTCGAAGCCGACGTGCCCATGCCCCAGAACCGGGCCATGGGTAACGCTGCCTGTGCCTCGACCACCATGGCCAGCGCCCGGTCATAGGCTTCGCCCTCGACATGCCACCGTCCAATGCGGATCAATTCCCAGAAGGTGTGGGTGTTTGTCGCATCCGCCATTTTGCGCAAGCCGAGGTTGATCCCTTCCGCCAAGATAACGTTCATTAGCCCGATCCGGTCAGCGCAGGGTGCTCCTGTGCGCAGATGGGTGAACGCTTCGGTGAAGCCGGTCGCCGCATCCACCTCCAGCAGGAGATCGGTGATGCGCGTGGGCGGGATCTGCTTGTAGAGATCGAGCACCAGATCTTCGGCGCCTGTCGGCGCGGCGGCTTCGAGTTTCTCGATATGCAGAACGCCGTTTTCAATCGACCCGCCCGGGATCGTGCCTGCGCGAGCGGCACGGCCAAGCTCGCGCAACCGCATGTCGAGGCGAGCTTGCCGGTCTGCCAGCCATTCCTCCGGCCGCAATGGCACAGCGAGACGACCGCCTTCCGCGATGGCTTGTGCCGGAACGAGTGCGTGTTTCAGATCGCCATAGCGCCGGGACCTAGTAAGCCAGACATCTCCGGAGCGGAACGCATCGCGCAGATGGAACAGCACCGCGATCTCCCATAGGCGAGCGTCGCCAGCCCTCTGGGCCCGAAGGTGGCGATGCCATTTCGAGCTGGGCCGCAAGAAGCTGGTCATCGCGGCATCGTTCAAACCGGTACGAAGGGCCGTCACCGCTTCCAGAAGCGGCAGTGCAACGGGCGCAGCTCGCAGATCGAGCAGGCGCAACATGCGTGGAGCGTATCGGCGGAAGCGGTGATAACCGTCGAGCACATGGTTGAGCGGATCGTCGGCCATGGTGGCGGTGAGCCTGGTTGCCATTGCAACAAGGGTTTTGAAGCCGTCCCACCCTGATCCGCTCGCGATGACGTCGCCCAGCGGCTGGCCATCATCCTGTGCATCGACCAGGGCGCCCCCGATCTCGGCGAAGGATTTCAGGGTGTCACGCACCACCCCCGCTTCGTCTGCGACCTTTGCATGGCAAATACGCTCCGAAGCACGGTAGAGACGGCCGACGATCCGGTCGTGGGTTTCGACCACTGCGTCGGCCAACATCGCCTGCCATTCCGAGACGCAAACAGCCAAGATCGCAAGCCGCCTGTCCTCCGGGAGATCGCGCATGCCGTCGGCATAATACCGTTCACCCTGCCTGCGCAGACGAGTCACCCGATGGGCAGGAACGCCGGCAAGCAGATCCTCGGGGAGATCGACGCGTTGCAGATATTCGAGCCGGTCGAGCAGCCGGTTGGCCGACGAAGAGTTCGAGCCAGGCTCGAACTGGCGCAGCCACACAAAACGGGTCACCCGATCATCAGCCGTCTCCTCGAGCAATGCCAGCAACTGTTCTCGGATCGACATAGGCAGACGAATGGCGATCCTCGTCTCGATGCGTCGCTCGGCATCGACGAGAGCCGCGGCACAAAGCCGCTCGATCGTGGATGTCGCGGGAAGGACAGTGCGGGTGCGTCGGCACTCGGCTACGAAGCGACGGGCGATATCCTCGTTCGACACCGCCATCTCGGCTTCTCGGAACAACCATTCCTTCAGCTCGCTCGCACCACGTCCGGAGAAGGTGCGGAAGCCGTAGAGCCCCCGTAACTCGGCAAGATGCTCGTGCCGTGTTTCCTCGCGGGCAGCATAGTCTACGAGATCGTCGGCACCCAGGCCAAGCTGCGCTCCGATAAATTCGATGACCTCTGCAGGGATCAGTTCGCCTGGAGCCAGCACCCGGCCGGGATAGCGCAGGACACACAATTGCAGGGCGAAGCCGAACCTGTTGTGAGCGCGCCGACGCAGCCTGATATGCCCAAGGTCTTCATCACTCAGCGTATAGTGCTTGAGCAAATCCGTCTGTGAAGTCGGCAAGCGCAACAGCGCGTCTTTCTGCCGATCGGTTAGAGTGACGCGACGCGGCATACATGTTCCTTTTTCAAAATCTGATAGCGTTCAAGACGCTTTGTTTATGAAGCTGGTTGAGATACATTTCCAGAGGTCAATGCAATCGTGGCCGAAGCGCCGCCTCAAACCAACGTTTGTGATACATGCTGATCGGATATGCCCGCGTCTCCAAAGCCGATGGCTCGCAGTCTCTCGACCTGCAGCACGACACCTTGCGCGCCGCAGGTGTCGAACGGGACAATATCTATGATGATCTTGCTTCCGGCGGTCGTGATGATCGCCCTGGCTTGACTGCCTGCCTCAAGTCATTGCGTGACGGCGATGTGCTGGTGGTCTGGAAGCTCGATCGCCTCGGACGATCGCTTGCCCATCTGGTCAACACGGTGAAGGAGCTGTCAGACCGCAAGATCGGCCTGCGGGTTCTGACTGGAAAGGGCGCTCAGATCGACACCACGACTGCGTCCGGTCGCATGGTGTTCGGAATCTTCGCCACCTTGGCCGAGTTCGAGCGGGATCTGATCCGAGAGCGCACCATGGCGGGTCTCGCCTCCGCGAGAGCGCGCGGTCGCAAGGGCGGACGAAAATTCGCGCTCACCAAAGCTCAGGTGCGTCTCGCGCAAGCCGCCATGGCCCAGCGCGATACTTCAGTTTCCGATCTCTGCAAGGAACTCGGCATCGAGCGCGTCACTCTCTACCGATATGTCGGTCCCAAAGGCGAGCTCAGAGACCATGGAAAGCATGTTCTCGGACTTACGTCGCAACTCGTTTCTTTTCGCAAGTTGAGCCACCTCCGCGCTTCATCAGAAAACTGAAGGAACCTCCATTGAATCGAACTAATATTTTTTTTGGTGAATCGCATTCTGACTGGTTGCCTGTCAGAGGCGGAGAATCTGGTGATTTTGTTTTTCGACGTGGTGACGGGCATGCCTTCGCGAAAATCGCACCTGCTTCCCGCCGCGGTGAGCTCGCTGGAGAGCGTGACCGCCTCATTTGGCTCAAAGGTCGAGGTGTGGCTTGCCCCGAGGTCATCAACTGGCAGGAGGAACAGGAGGGTGCATGCTTGGTGATAACGGCAATTCCGGGAGTACCGGCGGCTGATCTGTCTGGAGCGGATTTGCTCAAAGCGTGGCCGTCAATGGGGCAGCAACTTGGCGCTGTTCACAGCCTATCGGTTGATCAATGTCCGTTTGAGCGCAGGCTGTCGCGAATGTTCGGACGCGCCGTTGATGTGGTGTCCCGCAATGCCGTCAATCCCGACTTCTTACCGGACGAGGACAAGAGTACGCCGCAGCTCGATCTTTTGGCTCGTGTCGAACGAGAGCTACCGGTGCGGCTCGACCAAGAGCGCACCGATATGGTTGTTTGCCATGGTGATCCCTGCATGCCGAACTTCATGGTGGACCCTAAAACTCTTCAATGCACGGGTCTGATCGACCTTGGGCGGCTCGGAACAGCAGATCGCTATGCCGATTTGGCACTCATGATTGCTAACGCCGAAGAGAACTGGGCAGCGCCAGATGAAGCAGAGCGCGCCTTCGCTGTCCTATTCAATGTATTGGGGATCGAAGCCCCCGACCGCGAACGCCTTGCCTTCTATCTGCGATTGGACCCTCTGACTTGGGGTTGATGTTCATGCCGCCTGTTTTTCCTGCTCATTGGCACGTTTCGCAACCTGTTCTCATTGCGGACACCTTTTCCAGCCTCGTTTGGAAAGTTTCATTGCCAGACGGGACTCCTGCAATCGTCAAGGGATTGAAACCTATAGAAGACATTGCTGATGAACTGCGCGGGGCCGACTATCTGGTATGGCGCAATGGGAGGGGAGCAGTCCGGTTGCTCGGTCGTGAGAACAATCTGATGTTGCTCGAATATGCCGGGGAGCGAATGCTCTCTCACATCGTTGCCGAGCACGGCGACTACCAGGCGACCGAAATTGCAGCGGAACTAATGGCGAAGCTGTATGCCGCATCTGAGGAACCCCTGCCTTCTGCCCTTCTCCCGATCCGGGATCGCTTTGCAGCTTTGTTTCAGCGGGCGCGCGATGATCAAAACGCAGGTTGTCAAACTGACTACGTCCACGCGGCGATTATAGCCGATCAAATGATGAGCAATGCCTCGGAACTGCGTGGGCTACATGGCGATCTGCATCATGAAAACATCATGTTCTCCAGTCGCGGCTGGCTGGTGATAGATCCCGTCGGTCTGGTCGGTGAAGTGGGCTTTGGCGCCGCCAATATGTTCTACGATCCGGCTGACAGAGACGACCTTTGTCTCGATCCTAGACGCATTGCACAGATGGCGGACGCATTCTCTCGTGCGCTGGACGTCGATCCGCGTCGCCTGCTCGACCAGGCGTACGCTTATGGGTGCCTTTCCGCAGCTTGGAACGCGGATGGAGAAGAGGAGCAACGCGATCTAGCTATCGCGGCCGCGATCAAGCAGGTGCGACAGACGTCATACTAGATATCAAGCGACTTCTCCTATCCCCTGGGAACACATCAATCTCACCGGAGAATATCGCTGGCCAAAGCCTTAGCGTAGG
>NZ_JBOY01000123.1:0-2221 GCF_000647775.1 Pseudomonas sp. RL
GTGCCGACGCGACGGCGGACAAGGAAAGCGTTGTCCACCCTATGTCTGGTGGGGGCGAATTCATTTGCGAGCGTCCGGCGTGGACCTGCACGCCGCCAGGAACTGCTGCGTGCAGGCCTCCCAGCTCATCGCCTCGGCCTGGCGCCGGCAGGCTTCCGCGGACAGGTTCTGCGCGCCCAGGCAGGCCTGCCGCAGGTCCTCGTGCAGGCAACCGGTTTCGCCGTGGCGCACCACGTCCAGCGGCCCGGTCACCGGGAAGGCGGCCACCGGCAGGCCGCAGGCCATGGCTTCCAGCATGACCAGGCCGAAGGTGTCGGTGCGGCTGGGAAAGACGAACACGTCGCCCGCCGAAAGGAACGCGGCCAGCTCCTCGCCGAAGCGATAGCCAACGAAATGGGCCTCGGCAAAGCGTGCCTGCAAGTCGCGGCGCGCCGGGCCGTCGCCGATGACCAGCTTGCTGCCGGGCAACGACAGTTCCAGGAATGCCGGCAGGTTCTTCTCCACCGCCAGGCGCCCGGCGTACACCCACAGCGGGCGCGGCAGGTCCGTCGGCAGCTCCGCGGGCTGGCGAGCCTGCGGGCGAAACAGCGCGATGTCGACGCCGCGTCCCCAGCGCGCCAGGTGCGTGAAGCCCCGCTCCTGCAACAGCCGCTCCATGTGCTCGGTGGCCACCAGCGTGCGCTGCGCCGGCCGATGGAAACGGCGCATCAGCGCATAACCCACGGCCAGCGGCACGAACGGATAGCGGGCATGCACGTATTCCGGAAACTGCGTGTGGTACGAGGTGTTGAAGGGCAGCCCGCGCTGCAGGCAGTAGCGGCGCGCCGCCCAGCCCAGCGGACCTTCCGTGGCGATGTGGATATGGTCGGCCTGCAGCGCGTCGAGCAGGCGCCGCAGCCGGCGGTACGGCAGGAGCGCCAGGCGGATTTCCGCGTAGCCGGGCAGCGCCACGCTGCGAAAACGGTCCGGGCCGATGACCGTGACCGCATGTCCCATGGCTCGCAGGGCGTCGCGGGTGCGGCTCAGGGTGGTGACCACGCCGTTGACCTGGGGGTGCCAGGCATCGCTGCAGATGACAATCTTCATGGGCGCCATTGGGCGCCACCGCTTTTAAGGTGTGGTGACGGCTGCGTGACGTTTCGATGACAACAACGCGGTCATTGAACTGCCATGAGAGATTCACAGTGTTGTCGAACGGGCAGCCTAGGCTGCCAGGCATGGACAAGATCGCGCTGAAAACGGAAGACCTGACCCTGCCGGTCCTCGCCCGCCTGGGACGCCTGGAATATCGACTCTGCATCACCATCAATCGCCTCTCGCGGCGGCAGGCCATGCACCGCCTGTTCCGCACGGTCAGCCGGCTGGGTGACGGCGTGTTCTGGTACTGCCTGATGGCGGCACTGGCTTTGCTCGGCGGCGAGGCGGGGCGCGAGGCGGCGCTGCGCATGAGTATCGCCGGGCTGGGCGGCCTGCTCATCTACCGGCAGCTCAAGCATCGCCTGGTGCGCGAACGACCCTTCATCACCTTCCAGGACATCCGCTGCGGCTGCCCGCCGCTGGACCGCTTCAGCTTCCCGTCCGGGCATACACTGCACGCGGTGTCCTTCACCACCCTGGCGCTGGCCGACTTTCCGCAACTGGCGGTGCTGCTGGTGCCGTTCGCCGCGCTGGTGGCGCTGTCGCGGCCGGTGCTGGGGCTGCACTACCCGAGCGATGTGCTCTGCGGTGCGCTGCTCGGCTACAGCATTGCGCAGCTGGTGCTGATGGTCTGATGACCGGGGCGCACCGTGCCGGTGCGCATGGTGGACAAGAAAGGCGTTGTCCACCCTACGGTTATTGCGCAGGTGGACAAGGGCTTGCTGTCGTAGGGTGGATCGCGCTTCACCGATCCACCATGCGCCGTCAGGCGCGCCGTACCGGCACGACTTTTTCCGGGCATAAAAAAACGGGAAGTCCTATTCGGAACTTCCCGTTTTCTTGGGCTTCGATGAAGCCTTGTATGGTGGGTCGTGTAGGGGTCGAACCTACGACCAATTGGTTAAAAGCCAACTGCTCTACCACTGAGCTAACGACCCAAAAATATGGTCGGGGTAGGGGGATTCGAACTCCCGACATCCTGCTCCCAAAGCAGGCGCGCTACCGGGCTGCGCTATACCCCGGTTGGAAGTTGGCTCCGCGACCTGGACTCGAACCAGGGACCCAATGATTAACAGTCATTTGC